>WANG01000132.1 GCA_015521945.1 Candidatus Hydrothermarchaeota archaeon | reverse complement strand
TATTCTGCTCCCGCAGGGTTAACGATTTAAAAGCTACCCCCGAGCTTTGATAGCCGCCTGAGGTACCTCTCTATGCGCTCCTCACTGCCCAGCACACCCTCCAGGAAGTCAACCTGCCTGAGGTGCTCAAGGCTGGCGAACTCCCGCCGGCTGGCACGGGCGAGCTCCTCACCCTCCAGCGCCGCGGCGACCGCCCTGGCTGCGGCGCCTCCGCTGAGGAGGGCGTAGTAGATGCCCTCCCCCGTACCCGGGTACACGAAGCCGCCCGCGTCTCCGCACAGCACCATCCTCCTGGATGCGAGCCTCCCGGCAGGCCCCTGCATGGGGATGCGGTGCGCCTCGTAGCCCACCACCCTGCCGCCCTCAAGCTTCTCAGCCACGGGGGTGAGGCTGAGGAACTCCTCAAGCTGGCGCCTGCCGAACCCGAGCCCGCCGACGCCTGCTCTAACCGCACCCCGCAGGGGCACGAGCCACCCGTAGCCGCGGGTGAAGAGGTAGTAAACCTCAAACCACTCGCCGATGCGCTCCTTCACCTCCGGCACCTCAATCAGGTACTGGCAGGCGCTTGCGAACCTCCCGTACTCAACCCCCATGCACCTGCGAACGGTGCTGTTGGCACCGTCGGCGCCTATCAGGTACTCCGCCTCTATCACACGCCTGCCGTCGGTGATGGTGACCTTCTCCTCCCCCTCCCTCACGCCCCTCACTCTGAGCCTCTCCGGCGGGTTTTCAGGGAGGCTGGCGAGGTAGGCGTCAAACTTCACCCTGCTCACGCTTGCCCCTGGAGAGGGGAAGGTGGACTCTGCCCTGCTCCTCCTGGAGTATATCCTGTACCCCCTGAGGGGCGACTCAACCACCTCCCCGGGGAGCTCAATGAGCTCAAGCACCCGCCAGGGAAGCACGCCCCCGCAGGGCTTGGGGCGGGGGAAGGTGTGGCGGTCCACCAGCAGGTAGTCTATGCCCAGCCTGTCAAGCTCAAGGGCGGCGCTGACCCCTGCCGGTCCCGAGCCGATGATGCAGACGGTGTGCATGAGCTCTGATGTTACCTCAGGCGTTAAATGGTTTTCTGGGAGTTACAGTTTTATCCCGCCCGCGCAGAGTTACGTGCATGGGCTTCTCAGCCTTCGTGGTGGACATAGACGGGGTGCTGCTCAGGGGCTCCGAGCCCGTTGAGGGTGCGCCCGAGACGGTTGCGGAGCTGCGGAGGCACGGCAGGGTGCTCTTCCTGACCAACAACTCCACCAGAAGCAGAGCCCAGCATGCCGAAAAGCTGCGCACCCTTGGGATTGAGGCGAGAGAGGAGGAGGTGCTCTCCTCAGCCTACGCAGCCGCAAGGTACGTGGCGGAGAGGCACAGGCGTGCGTACGTCATAGGGGAGCGGGGTCTCAGGGAGGAGCTGAGGCGGTGCGGAGTGGGCATAGGGGGCAGGAGGTGCGGTGCCGTTGTGGTGGGGCTTGACCGGCGCTTCACCTACGGGAAGCTGGCGAGGGCTCTGAGGCACCTGCTGGAGGGTGCGGAGCTGGTGGCAACCAACAGGGACAGGACCCTCATAACGGAGCACGGTCTCATACCCGGCGCTGGAGCGGTGGTGGCTGCGGTTGAGGTTGCTTCAGGAAAAAGAGCCACCGTGACGGGCAAACCTTCTGAGATAATGGCGAAGCTCGTGCTTGAGAGGCTTGGGGTGGAGCCCTCCCGGGTGCTGCTGATAGGGGATAAGGTGGAGACGGACATAGCCATGGGCAGGCGCCTGGGGATGCGCACCGCCCTGGTCTCGGAAGGGGCGCGGGGACAGGCTGACCACGTGCTTGAGAGCATCACGCAGGTGAGGTCTCTACTCTGAGTATCTCGCCAGCCGGGCTGATTTCCATCTCAAACGCCACCCGCTGGCTCTCAAACAGACCTCTCCAGAGCTCTGCCTCTCCTCTCACCAGCCAGTTCTCCCCGTGCTTTGCCACCACACCGTAGCTCACACCCAGCACGTCCCGCATGTTGGCGCGCACCCAGGTGTCGGCTATGGTTTCGGCGTCCTTGGGGATGAGTATCCAGTCTCCCATGATGCATGCTTTCCGGGAGGTGCCTTATAAGCCTTTGCACACCAGGTTCATCACCCACATGCCCTCCACCTCCCTGAGGAGCCTCCTCAGCCCGTCCCGCACCAGGTACCTGTGCACCCCTCCGAACTCCCTGAGGCTCTCAACCCTGCACCCAGGGGGTACATCCCGGGGGGTGCCCACCAAGGTAACCCTTCCCTCCAGCTTCAGGGGCTCCCCCGGGGTGTAGGCAACCCTGCTCTTCCCTGGTAGAAAGAGCCCTCCGAAGGGCCCACCTGCAGGGAAGTAGATGGTGTCATAAGCCCCTGCAAGGGCTCCGTCAATTACCGCATGCATGGAGCGGTAGCTCGCCCCGTAGGCGGCGTCGTTCAGGTTCACGAAGGCTGAGAAGAGCAGGAGGGAGATGAGCACAAGCCGCAGGTGGGTGCCCCTCAGCCTCACCACCCCAGCACCCACACCGGCGAGGGCGAGCACCGCCGCTGCAGCCTTTGTGTAGAGGTAGGCAGCGGACTCAACATCCAGGGGGTAGAGGAGCAGAAGCACGCTCATGGCGAGGAGAGCGCCTAAGGGGGCTGGAGGATTCACCTTCCTCTCATGCAGGTACGCCGCCACACCAGCGCAGAGCACGGGGAAGGCTGGCGTGAGGTACCGCATGCTCAGGCTCCACCCTCCGAAGTCTCCGCCCGCGTAGGCAGCCTCAAGCAGCAGGGTGAGCATGGAGAGCAGGGGCACCCTCAGCCATGCAGCTCTGAGCAGGCTGAGGAGACCCAGGGCGAGCACGGGGGAGGACTGGAATACCGCCTTCTGGTAGCGGGACCAGGTGGTTTCCCTCACGTCTGAGACCAGAAGCAGGGACGGGAGGGACTCCAGCACCCTCCTCCCGAGATGCACCACACCCCCGGGATTCTCCGGTGCGCTGACCACCTGAGCTGGAACTGAGTGCTCCCCGGTGAGCTTTCCGAAGTTGGCGAGATTGTAGGCGAAGGAGGGTGTGAGGAGGAGCAGGAATGCCATGAGCACCCCTGCCCCCCTGCGCCCCATTCTGAGCGCACCCCCTGCCACAAGCACAAGGGCTGGCGGGAGGAGGTAGAAGGCGCAGAGCACGCTGAGGGCGCCGCTGAGGGGTAGCAGGAGGCGCCTGTACCTAAGGGTTTCCACGTCAAGGGCGTAGATGCACAGGGTGAGGAAGAAGGTTGCCAGGGAGTGGTACCACATGCTGGTGGCGTAGAATACCGCCGGGGTGGCGAAAACGTAGAGCAGGGCTGCGAATCTCCCGTGGGCTTCCCCGTACCTGCGGGAGACGAGCCGGTGGAGCACCCAGGCAGTGCCGAGGCTTGCTAAGGTGTTCGTGAGCTTGATTCCAATCCCTCCGGCAAGCAGGTACAGGGGGGCGGAGAGCAGGGGCAGCCCGGGGCTTATGCCCGCGTGCACCTCCCCTCCGAGCCAGAAGAGGGAGTAGTAGGCTCCCTGCTGCGGTGTGGTGAGGTAGGGGGAGAGGTCAAGGAAGCCGGGGAAGTTCTCCACGATGGAGCGGCTCATGAGGAGGTAGGCACCTTCGTCGTTTGTCCAGAGCCCCGCCCTGAGGAAGAGCAGGTGGGCTGCAATCACCCCAGCCCAGAAGCACCTACCCGAGCACCGCGTAGGAGCCATGCTCGTACATCACCTCCAGCTTAGCGCTCAGGTACCTGTAGGCGGGTGTGCTCTTTCTCACCAGAAACACCTTAGGCTCTGGAGCGGTGCTGAGAATCTCCTGCAGGGCGCTGGTGTTACCCCTGAAAGCCTGCATGCTGAGCTCGGCTTTGCGGAGGTCTGCGAATTCCATTAGCCCGTCGGCGAAGTTCTTGCGCTGGGCGTAGTAGGATATCTGGTGCCCCAGCTTCAGGGGTGCCACCACCGTGGTATCCTCGGGGGTGTTGTCCCTTATCCACTCAAGGGTGTCAATCAGCGCTGGGTCGGTTTGCACCTGGAGGGGTCCGGAGACGGCGTAGCTCAGGTAAACCAAGGAGTAAACCGCCGCACCCAGCAGCAGGGCGCGCCTCTGTGGGGTGCCAGAGAAGAGCACGGCGGCGGGCACCGAGAAGAGCACCACTCCCAAGGGGCTGATGAACCTGGTGCCCGAGATGGCGAGGAGGGTGCCGATGAGCACCATCCCCGGAAGCTCTGCCCTGCGCACCATCCCCAGGGCACCCGCAACCCCCAAGAAGAGAAAGTACCTGAGCCTGAGCAGGTTCTGCACACCTGGGTTGATGTCGCCCCAGTAGGCGGTGAGCAGCTCCCTGTACCTTGGGTCAAGAAGGGGGAGGTACCACCCCGAGCTGGCGAGCAGGTGGAGGTAGTAGGGGGCTGCGATCACTGCACTTAGGGCAACTGGAAAGAGCGCCCTCCTGTCCCTGAGGCTCAGGGCGCCCAGAAAGGCACCCACGAACAGGAGGCTCTCTAAGTGTATCAGCCCTGCCATACCCGCCAGGGCTCCTGAAGCCAGGGGCATGCGGCGCATGTACAGCAGCACCGATGCCATCGCTGGCAGGTAGGCGAGCTGGTGGATGAAGAACCTGCCGAAGGAGCCGTAGGCTATGCTCAGGGTGAGCAGCACCATGCTCATGCTCGCCTGCTCGTCCGCGAACCTCCTGTGGATGTGGTAGAGCAGGAGGATGTATATGCCGAAGCTCAGCGCAGGGAGGAGGGCGTAGAACGCCCAGGGGGGCACCACCCTGAGCACCAGCCCCGCGATGATGTACCCTAAGGGGTAGTAGGTGAACTCCCTGCCCCCGTAGGAGAGGGGGTCGTACCCTGCATACCCCTGCTCCCGGAAGAGCTCCGCCATCCTGGCATGGTAGGCGGAGGTCTCGGTACCCGAGAGACCGCCAAACACGGCGCAGGATATAAGCACCGCCACAACCCAAAGCAGGGCGGTGTACAGGGATAAGACCCTCTCCAGCCTGTTCACGGTACCAGCCGGTTATAGCTTGACCCCGCACAGCATAAAGCTTGCTCAATTAATATTTACAATGAGAGGGTGAACAGTTGCAGGGTATCAGGGTGATACGAAATGGGTGCTTACAGGTACTTGGCAGAGGCGTGGAAGAGGCCAGGAGACAGCTACGTCGGGCTGCTGATGCGTGAGAGGCTGCCCGAGTGGAGGAGGGGGGAGAGCGTGGTGAGGGTGGAGAAGCCCCTGCGCCTGGACAGGGCGAGAGCGCTGGGATACAAGGCAAAGCCCGGTGTGGTTGTGGTGCGCTCCAGGGTGAGAAAGGGTGGCAGGAGGAAGGAGCGCCCGCGCGGGGGCAGGAGGCCCAAGAGGATGGGCGTGCTCAGGTACACCCCGAAGAAGTCCCTGCAGTGGATAGCCGAGGAGAGGGCGCAGCGCAAGTTCCCGAACCTGGAGGTGCTCAACTCCTACTGGGTGGGCAGGGATGGAAGGTACGAGTACTTTGAGGTTATAATGCTTGACCCGCATCACCCGGCGGTTGCCAGCGACCCCGAGCTGGGGTGGATTGCGGGAAGAGCGCACCGGGGCAGGGTGTTCAGAGGGCTTACCAGCGCGGGCAAGCGCTCCCGTGGGCTCAGAAACAGGGGCAAGGGCGCCGAGAAGCTCAGGCCCAGCATAAGGGCAAACCTGCGCAGGGGTAAGTAGGGTGGATGTTCACCGACCTGCATGTGCACTCCCTCCACTCCTCGGGAGCCGATACCCCGGGGTTTCTCCGGAGGCTTGCCAGGTCTCTGGGGGTTGAGCTCTGCCTGTGCGACGGTGTGGTGCACGAGGGCATAGCTTCAGGCGTGGAGGTGCACGCCACAACGAAGCGGGAGCTGCTCTCGGAGCTCAGGAGGAACTGGCGCAGGTTTGACTACCTGCTGGTGCACGGGGGGAACATGGAGATAAACAGGTGCGCCGTCAGGGATTCAAGGGTTGATGCCCTGCTGCACCCCTACGCCGGAAGGAGGGACTGCGGGGTTGACACCGTGGTTGCCAGGGCTGCGGCGGAGAGCGGGGTTGCCGTGGGGGTGGAGCTTGAGGACCTGATTCTCGCCAGGGGGATGGAGAGGGTCAGGGTGCTGGCGCACTTCAGGGAGATACTCAGGCTGAGCAGGAAGTACGGGTTCAGGGTGCTTGCCACCTCGGGGGCGAGATGCAGGTACTCCCTGAGGAGCCTGAGGGAGGCTGAGGCGCTCCTGGCGTGCTGCGGGTTTGAGAGGGAGGAGGCGCTGAGGGCGCTGACGCAGGTGCCCCGTGAGATTCTGGAGAGGAAGGTGAGGCTGAGGAGGGAGCTGAGCAGGGGGGTGAGGTTTGCTGAGGGCTAAGCCCCTTCCAGCATCTCTGAGACCCAGGAAGCGGTACATAGCCTTCAGGGCGGAGAGCGACAGGAGGCTTACCAGGAGAGAGGTGGGCTCGGCGATAGCTGCCTCGGCTCTCAGCCTCTTCGGGGAGACTGGAGTGTCTGAGATGAATCTGCGCCTTCTGGAGTTCAGGGAGGATGAGCAGCGTGGCTTTGTGGTGTGCGCCCACACCCAGGTGCTCAGGGCTGTGGCGGCGATGAGCGCCGTCTCGGAGATTGGGGGGGAGAGGGTGCACCTCCGCCCCTTAGGGGTCAGCGGTACCGTGCGTGCGCTGAGGAGAAAGTTTTTAAGTGGTGAAGCAGCTCTTATAAGTAGCGAGAAAAGGGTGAAGCTTGAGGGCAAGGATTTTATACTCAGAGGTACAATCAGTGGGCTGTGTTATGCAGAACCTGTGGATGAGGTGCTCAGAGAGAGGCTCAGGATTCTGAAGCTCAGGTTTGTAGGGGCACTTGATAAGGAGCTGAGAGGTGAAGAAGATGCAGCCGATGCCAAGCATGGGTTATGACAGGGCTATAACGGTGTTCAGCCCTGATGGAAGGCTTTTCCAGGTGGAGTACGCAAGAGAGGCTGTGAAGAGGGGTACCACCTCCCTGGGGATAAGGTACAGGGATGGGGTGCTCCTGGCTGTGGATAAGAGGATTACGTCAAGGCTCGTGGAGGCGAGGAGCATTGAGAAGATATTCCAGATTGATGAGAACATAGGCGCAGCCACCTCGGGGCTGGTGGCGGATGCCAGGGTGCTGGTGGACAGGGCGAGGGTGGAGTGCCAGGTGCACAGGATAACCTACAACGAGCCCATTGACCTGGAGGTGCTCGCCAAGCGGATATGCGACTTCAAGCAGCTCTACACCCAGCACGGCGGAGTGAGACCCTTCGGAATAGCCCTGCTTATAGCGGGGGTGAACGATACCCCGAGGCTCTTTGAGACCGACCCCAGCGGCGCGCTTATTGAGTACAGAGCCACCGCAATCGGGGCGGGAAGAACTACAGCCATGGAGATATTTGAGAAGGAGCACCGGGATGACATGAGCCTTGATGAGGCCATTGACCTGGCGCTCAGGGTGATGAACGAGGTCACCGAGGGCAGGATGAG
>WANG01000131.1 GCA_015521945.1 Candidatus Hydrothermarchaeota archaeon | reverse complement strand
CCCCCACCTGCATCCCCTTTGTAGCCTCCCTGAGGTTCTCATCCCTCTCCTTTATGCCCCTCACCGTCCCCACGCTCTTCCCGCTCTCCTTCATCAGCCTGACCCTCGGGCGCAGGGTGCCCGCGAGCACCTCCACCCCCACTATAGCCGGCTTGCTCACCCTGAACACCTGTATCACCTGCACCTTCGCCGGCCTGGTAAGCTTATCAAACTCCTGGGCTCTCACCCTCGCCCGCTCCATCTCCACGTGCATCTCGTACTCCTCAATCAGCCTGTATATCACCCTCTCAAGTATCACGGGCACCCCGCGCTCCTGCGCCCTCGCCTCGGCGTCCTTCCTCACCCTCACGTTGAACCCCAGCACCACCCCCAGCTCCGGGTTCTCCTCCCTCACGGCCTCAGCCTCAAGCACGTCCCTCCTGGACACATCCCCCACATCAGCGAGCCTTATTGGCACCCCACGCCGGCTCAGCATCCCAGCGAGAGCCTCAAGGGAGCCTAAGGTGTCAGCCTTCAGCACCACCCCCAGCTTCTGGGTGTCAATTCTGATGCTCTCAATCTCGCTCCTCAGCTCCTCCACCGCCCTCTCCACGTCCTCCGCAACCATCACGGGCGAGCCCGCGATGACGCTCTCAAGCTTCGGCGCCGTTATCTTCACCCCGGCGCTCGCGTGCACCTCCTGCACCTGCTCAAACCTGTGCCTCGGGTCCCTGATTTCGTCCAGGGGCTTGGGCTTGAGCAGGGAGCGCACCCTGGTGGTCACCACCCCCTGCCTGCCCGCCACCACTATGGTATCCCCGCGCCTGAACCTGCCCTCGTAAACTATAACATCCAAGGTGGTTCCCAGCCCCGTCTCCTCCTTCACCTCCAGCACCGTGCCCTTCCCCGGCTTTTCGGTGTTTATGTCCAGCTTCCTGCCCAGGAACTTCTGAGCCAGGCCCGTGAGCAGCATCAGCAGCTCCGGTATCCCCTCCCCCGTGAGGGCGCTCACCGGCACAATCGCAACCTGCCTCTCAAACTCCTTCACCCTGTCGTACCTCTCGGAGCTGAAGCCCAGCTCGTGCAGCCTGCCCACCAGCTCGTACACCGAGTGCTCAACCCTCTGCCTCACCTCCGGCTTCTGCTTCAGGAAGGCGTGGGAGAAGGGGTAGTTCTCAAAGCTCACCCACCCGTGGATGCGGTCTATCTTGTTAGCCGCCACTATGAAGGGTGTGCGGTAGCTCCTGAGAATCTCCACCGCCTCCACCGTCTGCTCCTTGAAGCCCTCGTTAATGTCCACCACCAGCACCGCCAAATCGGCGAGGGCACCCCCCCGCCTGCGCAGGGAGGTGAAAGCCTCGTGCCCCGGGGTGTCTATGAAGAGCAGCCCCGGTATGGTCAGCTCCACTTTGAGCTGCTTCAGCAGCCCCCCGCACAGCTTCTCTATCACCCCTATGGGCACCTCTGTTGCGCCGATGTGCTGGGTTATCCCGCCAGCCTCCCTGGCAGCCACCGCTGAGCCCCTTATCCTGTCCAGCAGGGTGGTCTTGCCGTGGTCCACATGCCCCAGAACCGCTACTATGGGCTGGCGTATCATCCCGCTTCCTCTTCCTCAGCCTATGCGCTGCGCTCGTACACCCAGGGCTCATCAGCCCGCCGGTAGCTGAGGATCTCCCCGGGTGAAAAAAACAGCTCAACCTCACGCTTTGCCGACTCGGGGGAATCGCTGGCGTGCACCACGTTTCTGCCGATGTCCATGGCGAGGTCGCCCCGTATGCTCCCCGGCTCAGCCTCGGCGGGGGAGGTGGCGCCCACCATCCTGCGCACCACCCTCACGGCGTCAGCGCCCTCCACCACAGCCACCACCACGGGTGCGGAGGTTATGTAGCTCACCAGCTCGGAGAAGAAGGGCTTCTCCCTGTGCTCCTGGTAGTGCCTCTCCGCCAGCTCCCTGCTCACCCGCACCATCTTCAGGCCCACTATCTTCAGACCCCTCCTCTCAATCCTGGAGATAACCTCCCCGATGAGCCCTCTCGCAACTCCATCCGGCTTGACAATAAGGAGGGTCCTCTCCATACCGGCAGTCTCCTTTCAGCCCTTTCCGGTCCACCTAACCCTGCGCGGGTTCCTGCCCAGCTTCAGCATGTTCTTCTCGCACTTGCTGGAGCAGAAGTACAGCACCGAGCCGTCCCTCTTCACGAACATCTTGCCCGTTCCCGGCTCAATCCTCCTGCTGCAGAAGCTGCAGTTTCTCTCCTCCACTGCCACCACCTACGGCACCTTGAGCTCCCGTGCCTCACGCTCGGTCTCCATGAGGATAATTATGTCGCCCACCCTGGTGGGTCCCTTGACGTTCCTGCGTATTATCCTGCCCTTGTCCCTGCCCTCCAGGATGCGCACCTTCACCTGCAGTATCTCGCCCGTCATGCCCGTCCTTCCGACCACCTCAACCACTTCGGCGGGCACGCCCTCGGTTTCCTCTCTCGCCATACCACATCACTTCTTCAGCGCCTTGACCTTCTCGGCTATCTCCTCCACCAGCTCCTTTGCCTTGCCGGGAGCCACTATGCATGCGGATGAGGATGCCACATCAATGCCGCACGCCTTCCCCAGCTCGTGCTTGCTGGGCACGTACACGTAGGGTATGCCCCTCTCCTCGCACAGCGCCGGGAGGTGCGCCACTATCTCCGGGGGCTCCACATCCTCGCTTATAACCACCAGCATGCCCTGCCCCCGCTCCGCATACTTCGTCACCTCGTTGGCGCCCTTTGCCACCTTGCCGGTGCTCCTCGCCAGCTCAACCGCCTCGTACGCCTTGTCTGCAATCTCCTTGGGAGTCTCAAATCTCACGTACACCTTGGCCATTCATCTACCTCCTGTCATCGGTATCCTGACAGCCAAGGCTTCACCAAACTTAACCTCTAACAAATTTTCTCATCCACCCCCGCCTCATCAAAGGTCGCCATCTCCCTGAGCACCCTGACGCTCGCCTCCACTATGCCCATGGCGAGGGCGGCACCCGTGCCCTCTCCCAGGCGCAGGTTCAGGTTGAGCAGGGGCTTCAGTCCGAGGTGCTCCAGCATGACCCTGTGCCCCGGCTCGGCTGAGAGGTGGGACGCGAGCATGTACTCCCTGGCAGCCGGGGAGAGCTCACCTGCAATAAGCGCACCTGCGCCCGAGATGAACCCGTCTATCAGCACCGGCACCCTGTTGGCGGCGCCCGCGAGTATTACCCCCGCTATCCCCCCTATCTCATACCCACCAACCTTCGCCAGCACATCTACGGGGTCTTCTGGCTCTGGAGCGTTGAGCTCAAGGGCTCGCCTGACAACCCGCACCTTCCTCTCCCAGGCGGCATCGTCAATGCCCGTTCCCCTGCCGGTCACCTCCTCCGGGGCTCTTCGTGTGATGGCGGCGCACACCGCCGCGCTGGGGGTTGTGTTCCCTATCCCCATGTCCCCCACCCCTATGAGGTGAGCACCCCTCTCCCGTATGACCCTCTCAGCCACCTCAATACCCGCCTCAATCGCTCGTACAGCCTCCTCCCTGCTCATCGCGGGTCCCTTTGCGATGTTCCCGGTGCCGTACCCAACCTTCCTGCTCACCAGCCTCTCGTGCTCCACATCCCCCGCCACCCCCATGTCAACCACCACCACCTCGGCACCCGCATGCCTGGCGAGCACGTTTATGGCGGCGCCGCCCCCTAAGAAGTTCAGCACCATCTGCTTGGTCACCTCCCTGGGGAAGGCGCTCACACCCTCCTCTGCCACCCCGTGGTCGGCGGCGAGGGTGAATATAACCTTCCTCTCAGCCTCCGGGGGGAACCTGCCCTGAATCCCTGCCAGCCTGACGCTGAGCCACTCCAGCATGCCCAGGCTCCCCGGGGGCTTCGTCAGCCGCGCCTGCCTCTCCTCCGCCTTCCTCATCGCCTCCTCCGAGAGGGCACCTATCCTGCCGAGGGTACTGCTCAGCAAACTCATGCGACCACCGGCTCTAAGGATGCATCCTGGCGGTAAATAGTTTACCTACCTCTCAATTATGGTCTCCCTCACGCTCTTGCCGAAGTGCCTCGCCCGGGAGCTGAGATGCACCAGCACCTCGTCCCCGGGCTTGAGAACGCTCACCGACACGGGTCTGCCGTCGCCGCCCACCAGGTTCACGGTCTCGGCGTTCTGGAGTATGTGGGTGTATCGCCTGCCACCCGCCTCAACCTCCACCAGCAGCATGGGCCTGCGCTCTATCTTCACCCTGCCCACCGTCACCTCCCTTCCCCTGCCCCCCGCATCAACGGCGAGCAGGGTGTCTCCGGAGGCGAGCTCGCTCAGGTAGCGGGTTCTGCCCTCGGGGGTCAGGACGTAGGCGTGCACCGCCCCGGCATTCACCCTGAAGGGCCTTGAAGCCACGTACTCGCTCTCAAGGCTCTCCGAGTGGACCAGGAAGAGACACTCCGCCTGCCCCCCCACCAGCATCCCCTCCCCCACTCCGAGCAGGGAGGTGGTGTCAATGCACACCCTGTCTCCGGTGCCAGCCTGCCTCACCTCCGTAACCCGCGCCGTCACCAGCTCCACCCTCGCCTCCGCCTCCGCGACCAGCTCCCCCACCTTCTGCATCTCCTCCCTCTCCGTGCTCTGCAGCAGCACCCCGTCGGCGCCAACCTCTAAGGTTTCAAGCGCCACCTTCGCCTCCCCGGCGTCCCTCACCCCCGCTATCACCTTCGCCCTCTCATCCTGCAGCTCCGCAATCAGGTTCTCTAAGGGGATAACCTTCCAGTCCCTCGCCACCAGTATCACGTACTCCGCCTGCCTGCCCGCAAGCACCGCCAGCTGCTCATCCCGCTTGCTCTCCACCTCCACGTACACCGCAACCTCCCTGCCGGCCTCCTGCAGCGCCTTTATGACCTCACCTATGTCCTCCACCACCTGCTTCGCCCTGAGGAGCACGCATCCGCACGCATCAGACTCGCAGGCGAGGGTCAGCCTGCCCAGCTTCTCAGCTTTCGCCAGGTCCTCGGGGCGTATCAGCGCCCCGTGGGCACCCGACTCAAGCGCCGAGGTGAGCACCTCCTTGCGCTCCTCCCAGCTCTCACCCTGCGTTGCATCCACCCAGAACAGCTTCATGCTTCCAGCTCCTTTACAGCCTCCTCAACGCTCCACCCCTCGTGCACTATCCTGGCGATGGCTCTAACCATCCTGGTGGGCGAGGGGTGCTGGAATATGTTCCTGCCTATGCTGGTGCCCGCGCCACCTGCCTCCATCGCTCCGGCAACCATCTCCAGCACCTCCCTGTCCGAGCCCATCTTGGGACCACCCG
This sequence comes from Candidatus Hydrothermarchaeota archaeon, assembly GCA_015521945.1. Lineage (GTDB taxonomy): Archaea > Hydrothermarchaeota > Hydrothermarchaeia > Hydrothermarchaeales > BMS3B > JAADFH01. The sequence goes on along the minus strand of WANG01000131.1, from coordinate 6,433 downwards.
CGATTACCACAGGCACAGGACAGCCCCTAACAACCTCCCGGAAGGTGTCCACATCTCCAGTGTAGTTCGTCTTGATTATATCAGCACCAAGCTCGGCTCCAGCCCTCGCGGCGAGCTTCACCACCTCCACCGCGTGCTCGCTTGGAATCTTCCTCCCCCTGGGGTACATCATCGCCACCAGGGGCATGCCCCACTTGGTGCACCTCTCAGCCACCATTCCGAGCAGCCCCAGCATCTCAGCCTCGTTGTCGGCGCCCACGTTTATGTGCACGCTCACCGCATCCGCACCCAGGCGTATGGCCTCCTCCACGCTCGCCACCTGCACCTTGCGGTTCGGGTCGGGCGCCAAGGACGTGCTGCCCGACAGGTGCATTATCAGCCCCACATCCCTCCCGTACCCGCGGTGCCCGTGGCGTATTATGCCCTTGTGCAGCAGCACCGCATTGGCACCGCCCTCCGCCACGCTGTTGATAGCCTCTGGCATGTCTATCAGCCCCTCTATGGGCCCGAGGCTCACTCCGTGGTCCATGGGCACTATTATGGTCTTCCCGCTCCGGCGGTCCATAATTCTCTCCATCCGTATCCTCTTCCCTATCTCGCTCATTCCCATCACCGTGCTAAATGGTAGCATGGCACACGGGGTATATAAAGCTTTCCCTGCCCGGGTGAAAGCTTTTTATGTGCTGGAAGAGGAGTATAAAAGCATGAGACTGCTTCTGCCCAGGGAGTACCTTTCGGGGATTCTGGTGATGAGCCTCGGTTTTGTTTTTAACTTAGCATACTGGAGCTACAAATACAGCATTGAAAAGAGCGGAATCTACAGGGAGCTTTCCATGGACCCTCTTGCTACTCTTCCAGTCCTCCTATCCGCACCCCTCTTCATAATCATAGGGTACTACATGATAAAGGAAAGGAGCCTCCGTGCCCAGGTTGAGGAGTCTAAGGGGAAGCTCAGGGAGACCTTCTCCGAGCTCCAGACCATCCTCCACACCGTACCCGCAGGAGTGATAACCACCGACAGCAGCGGCCTTGTGAACTTCTTCAACCGCAGGGCTAAGGAGGACCTCGGGCTGGAGGACAGGGAGCTCATCGCCACCGAAGTCGGGGAGCTCTTCAGGGAGCCCGAGGTGGGGGAGAAGGTGAAGGAGCTCCTCAGCTCAGAGCCCAGAGGCGAGCAGGCGGTGCTTGAGGCGACCCTGCGCTCCGGCAGGGTTGTGCAGGTGTCCATGTCCCAGATGCCAGGTAACCACAGGCCGGAGGGTGTGGTAATCGCCTTTGTTGACATAAGCATGCTCAAAGACATGCAGAAGAAGCTTGAAGATGCGTACAAGGAGCTCAAAGAGATAGAGGAGCTCAAGAGCAACATAATAGCCAACGTCAGCCACGAGCTGCGCACACCCATAACCATCATCAAGGGTTTCATAGAGATCGCCATGGAGGAGAAGAATGAGGAGGACAGGATAAACAACCTCAAGTCCGCTCTCCGCGCCCTCTACAGGCTGAACAACATAGTTGAGGACCTCATACAGGTTGCCAGGGCTAAGAGGATGCCCTTCAAGCTCCAGCGCAGGAGGATAAAAATAGAGGATGTGGTTAACAGAGCGGTTGAAAAGAAGAAGGCTGATGCAGAGGAGAAGGAAATAAAGATAGAGGTGGACCACGGGTACACAGGGGAGATGATTGCCGACCCCGAGAACCTGGAGCACGCTCTGCTCAACCTCATAGACAACGCCATAAAGTTCAACCACCCAGGGGGCAGCGTCAGGGTAAGTACCGCGAGAAGGGACGGCTGGGTGGTGCTTAGCGTTAGCGACACGGGCATAGGCATACCCAAGGAGAAGCTTGAGGAGATATTCAAGCCCCTGACCCAGATAGACCCAACCCCAACCCGGCGCTACGGCGGCACTGGCACGGGGCTGGCGGTGGTGAAGAGCATCACCGACGCTCACGGCGGCAAGCTGGAGGTGGAGTCGGAGCCCGGGAAGGGCTCAACCTTCAGGATAGTTCTACCCGTTGCACCCCCCATACTGTGGTGAGCGAGATGGGTGTTAGAGGTCTTCCGCTGCGTGACTACGCCCTTGGAATCGCAATAATGTCCATAGGGATACTTCTGAACTTCCTCTACTTCGGGTACGACATCATAGTCCTCGGGAGGCCCATACAGTCCCACTTCAGCCCTGGAGATTTACACCACGCCATAGTCATGCTGCTCTCCATCCCCGGCTCAATCCTGCTGGGGTGGGTGTTCATCAGGGAGCGCAGGGCGAGGCTGCAGCTTGAGGAAGCCCACAGGATGAAGAACCTGTTTTTAGACGTGCTCAGGCATGACCTGCTCAACCCCGCTGGAGTGGTGGACAACTTCATTGACCTGCTGCTTGAGGATGCGGATGAGAGCATGAGGAACGACCTCCTCGCCATGAAGCGGGCTAACAGGAAGATTCTGGAGATCATTGAGGACGCAACCAAGCTGGCGAAGCTGGAGAGCATCGCTCCCGAGTTCAAGTACATTGACCTGGATGCCGTGATTCAGGATGCCATCCACGACACCGAGGGCATGCTGCGGGAGGCTGGCATGACGGTGGAGTACCGCTCCCCGGGCAACCTGCCCATGCGGGGCATGGGGCTGCTGTACGACGTCTTCACCAACCTGCTGAGCAACGCCGTAAAGTACGCCAAGGAGGGCGGAAAGGTGGTTATTGAGGTTGATGACTGTGGCGACCACTACTTGGTGCGTGTCAGGGACTTCGGTGAGGGCATAGCCGACGAGTACAAGGAGAGCGTGTTTGAGAGGTTCCAGCGGAAGGAGAAGAGGGGTGTCAGGGGGGTGGGGCTGGGCCTCGCCATAGTCAGGCGCATAGTTGAGCTGCACGGGGGCAGGGTGTGGGTGGAGGACAACCAGCCGAAGGGGGCGGTTTTCGTGATAAAGCTACCCAAGGTGCCTAAGCATTCCAGTACCTCCTGAGCACCCTCCTCACCTCCTCCAGCTTGGCTCTGCCCCGTGGCTCGTACTCCTCGCTCTGTCCCCTTATCCCGGCAAGGGTTGCCTCAACCCCCGCCGCCAGGGCGCTGCTGCTGTACCCGCCCTCAAGGCAGAAGGCGACCTTGGAGAACCTCCTGAGCCTTCTCCCTATCTCGGCGTAGCAGCGGGTGGTCAGCATCATGCCTCCCAGGGGGTCGTCAACGGCGGTGTCGTATCCCGCCGAGACCAGCACCAGCTCCGGGGAGTGCTGCTCCACCACGCTCAGCGCCAAGGAGAGCGCGTCCAAGTACTCCCCGTCCTCGGTGCCGGGGGGCAGGGGTATGTTGACGGTGTACCCCTCGCCCTCCCCCCTGCCGGTCTCCTCCACCATGCCCGTGCCGGGGTAGAGGGGGTGCTGGTGCAGGGAGACGAAGAGAACCTCGGGGGAGGAGTAGAACACCTCCTGGGTGCCGTTGCCGTGGTGCACGTCGGTGTCTATTATTGCTATCCTCCTCACCCCGCGGGCGAGCATCTCGGCGCAGGCTATGGCGATGTTGTTGAGCAGGCAGAATCCCATGGCTCTGCCCGGGGTGGCGTGGTGCCCGGGAGGGCGCACAAGGGCGAAGGCGTGCCCGTGCTCAAGGGCGAGGTAAGCAGCGAGCAGGGCACCTCCTGCAGCCAGGAGAGCGGTGCGGTAGGTGTGCCTCGTCAGGTAGGTGTCCGCATCCGCCCACCTCTCAGCCTCGCTCAGGCTGGCTATTCTCCTGAGGTGCTCGGGGGTGTGCACCCTGAGGACCTGCTCCTCCCCAGCGGGCTCTGGATAGCGCACCTCCTCCTTAGCGAGGAGCCCCTCAAGCCTCTCAAACCTCCCCGCGTTCTCGGGGTGGGAGGGCATGGTGTGAAGCTCGTGCTCGCGGAAGTAAACTATCATCTTCCCACCACAAACCTGAGTATGTAGTAGGCGACGCTCAGGGTGTCCCTGACGGGCTTTATGTGGGACCTCTCCCCGGCGTACACCGCCGAGATGGGCACCTCGCACACCCTGAGCCCCCGCTTCACAGCCTCCAGTATCATTATGTGCTCTATGGCGTAGCCCTCGGCTTTCAGCCTGAGCATCCTGAGCTTCTCTGCCCTTATCGCCCTGAAGCCGCTCTGGGGGTCGGTTATCCTCCTGCGTGCCAGCAGGCTTATTATCCCGGAGGTTATCAGGTTTGAGAGCCTCCTCTGGGGGGGCATCCTGAGCTCCCCCGAGAGGAACCTGCTGCCTATAACCAGGTCGCACCCCCTGCGTATCCCCTCCAGCAGGGCTGGTATCTCCTCCGGCAGGTGCTGCAGGTCCCCGTCCAGGGTGACAACCACGTCGCACTCCCCCAAAGCTCCAAACCCCTGCCTCAGGGCGTTCGCCTTGCCCGTGTTCTTAGCAAGGGTCACAACCCTGGCACCCGCACGCTTGGCAAGCTCCCCGCTTCCGTCGGTGGAGCCGTCGTCCACCACCACAACCTCATCCACGTACCTGAGGCTCTTCCTCACCACCTCCCCTATCCTCTCCCCCTCGTTGTACACGGGTATTACCGCAGCCACCCTCATCGGATATAAATCTCCCCGGGGGCTCTTTTAAAGGTTTGCGCCACTGTTGGTGACGTTATTTTTCCGGCAGTGGGAAGCAGAGCAGAAGGGGTGCTGATGAGGTTTCTGGACTTTGAGAGGGTGCTGGAGCTTCTTGAGGAGCTGCGCGAGGAGGCGCTGAGCTCGCCGGTGCTGGTTGAGGGCAGGCGGGACGAGCTTGCTCTTCGCAGGCTGGGAGTTGAGGGGGAGTTCATCTGGGTATCAAATCACAAGCCCTGGTACGAGATGTGCGAGGAGATAAGCAGGAGCCACCGCAGGGTTATAATGCTGCTTGACGCCGACCGTGCGGGGAGAGCCATGAGCAGGCGCATCAAGCACCACCTGTCCCAGATGGGAGTGCAGGTGGTGGAGCGCCACACCGTGCTGCTCAAGCTGCTGGACACCCACCAGGTGGAGCACCTGGCGAAGAGGTTTGAGAGGGTCAGGGCGATGGTTTACCCGCGGGGGGCGGGCGATGCAGACCTGGAAGAGGTTTGAGTACAGGGTGAGGGACCTGCTCACCTCCCTCGGGTACACCGCCCACAGGGTGCCCCTCAGCGGCTCCGCGAGGCTGCTGAAGGGGGATGTGGTGGCTGAGAAGGACGGGCTCAGGCTCAGGATAGAGGTCAAGTCAACCAGGAGCAGGGATGGGATAACCCTCTCCAGGGAGGCTATTGAGAAGATAGCGTGGATGCACGAGGGCGAGCTCGGGGTGCTCGTGTTCTCCCCCTACAGGTGCAGGATGGTATATGGAATCACAGGTTACGCAGCCCTGCCCTGGGCACACGAGCTCAGGTGCAGGGGCAGGAGCTACCTGCGGCTCTCAAGGGAGTACCTGCGGGAGCATGCAGGCGCCGGGGTGAGGGTGCGCTTCAGGGGTGACACCCGCACCTACCTGCTGCTGGAGCTTCCTAAGCTGCTTGCGGAGCTTGAGGCTAAGCAACGGGATGGTACCTCTGCAGGAAGTCCTGCCTCTCCCGGTAGAGCACCCTGAGCGCCGCCTTGGCTTCCACCGAAAGGTTAGCCTGCGCCTCCGCGAGCTCGCACAGCCTGCGCTGGCGCATCGCCGCCCTAACCTCGGCCAACATGCTCCTCACGACACCTATGTTGTGGCGCAGCAGGGCTCTGAGGCTCATCCTGCTCCCATCTCCAGCGCTCCTGCACTCGGGGCACCTGCAGGGCAGCTCTCCGAGGCTCCTGAGGTGGTGCTCCCCAGCGGGGCTCAGGTAGATGCCCGAGAGGGCGGCACCTGCAGCGTAGGCGTCATCAAACACGTCCACGCCCATGAGCGCCAGCAGGGGCATGAAGTGCGGGGGAACCCCCGGGAGGTAGAGCACCGTACCCGTGGAGGCGAGCTCCCTGACCCCGGTTACGGCGGTGACGAGGAGCCTGGGCTTGGTGCAGAGCTCACCCGCGTGGGCTATGCCCAGCATGCACCTGCTTCTGAACCTCTCCGCAACCCTCCGCCACAGCTCGGGGAAGTGCCACCCGTCAAGCATCACCCCGCTCTCGGGGTGCGCCTCACCCAGGGCGAGCACCCCCTCCGCCCACCTCTCAACCACGCCCCTGAAGGTGCTCAGCCTCGCCGAAGCCTGGGGCAGGAGCCCGAGCTCTCCACCCCCGCGCAGGCTCGTGCTCCTGAGCACCCCGTGGTGCACCACCAAGGGTCTCCGCGAGGTGCGCACCCATGCGGGGGCAACGTGCACCTCACCCCCAGGAGCACCGGGAAACACCCAGCTCATCACGCAGGGCGTTGGTATACGCCGCTCCCCCAGCACCCACCTGCCCAGCCTCGCCGCACCCTCGGCTCTCCTCATTACCTCCATGGCTCTGCATCCCATTCAAATTTTAAGAGGTTAGGGTGTAAAC
>WANG01000130.1 GCA_015521945.1 Candidatus Hydrothermarchaeota archaeon | reverse complement strand
TCTGTAAATAGTCTGTAAATCATACTAAATAAATTATCTATCACAACATGAAAAATAACAATTGAAAAATTAAAAACTTAGCAGTTAAAAGCATTAATTAAAGATAAAGGAATTTAAAAATAAAACTAAATGATAAAATTAAAGTAAAAACTAAAAATTAAAAATAAAAACCATGAAAATAGAAATTTAAAAACTAAAGCAACTTTAAGCAGAATTTATTGCTGAGATACTATAAGTCAGCACCTGCACCCTGGGCCGCTGGGCTCTGGGGAGCTGTGCACGTGCGGGCAGCAATGCGGGCGGCAGCATGCTGTCGCTCTTAATGCCGGGATGCTCCAGTGGAAATAAAGGGGTCTCCCCCTGCTTCACATCCCCTTTATAAACCTCTGTTAAAAACTGTAATTATTTTTAACTAAGGATCCGAACAATATTTAAAGAGTATAACTGAGAATAATAATCCTCCATGAGAAATTGCCCTCAGGGGCTCAAAAAGGTTAAATATCACGAGGTGCAATAATGAGATTGGTCTGCCCGTAACCTGTATTTCAACTGCAAAGCTTTTGGTGGAGTTGTGTGGTATGGAGGTAAAAAGTTCTATCGCCAGGATATTTGAATCTGTGCTCAGGCGCCAGCCCCTGTTCAGGAACAAGGACGCGCTCAGGCACACCTACACTCCGGAGGAGCTGCCCCACAGGGAGGAGGAGATATCTTCACTGGCAACCATCCTTGCTCCGGCTCTGCGGGGGGAGACACCGTCCAACGTTCTCATCTACGGGAAGAGCGGCACAGGCAAGACCATAGTGTCCAAGTTCGTCTGCATGGAGCTGAAGGAGATGAGCAGGAGGCACGGCTCGCCCGTTTCCATGGTGTACCTGAACTGCGAGGTAACCGACACCCAGTACAGGGTTCTCGCAAACCTCGCCAACAGCTTCGGGGGGGAAGTTCCCTTCACAGGCTGGCCTACGGACAAGGTTTACGCTGCTTTTAAAAAGGCAGTGGAGGAGAGGGGTCACAACGTTATAATAATACTTGATGAGATAGACAGGCTTGTTTCAAAAGGGGGGGACAGGGTTCTTTACAACCTCACCAGGATAAACTCAGAGCTTAGAAACTCAAGGGTAAGTATCGTGGGGATATCCAACAACCTCAAGTTCACCGACTACCTTGACACCAGGGTTCAGAGCTCTCTAAGCGGGGAGGAGATAGTCTTCAAGCCCTACAACGCCAAGCAGCTTGAGGACATCCTGAGGCAGCGCGCTGAGATCGCCTTTGAGCCAGGGGTGCTTGACGACTACGTCATACCCCTCTGCGCGGCTCTTGCGGCGAGGGAGCACGGGGATGCGAGGCGAGCCCTGGACCTGCTAAGGGTTAGCGGTGAGGTGGCAGAGCGGGAGAACGCCGAGGTAATAACCGAGAAGCACGTTCGCAAGGCGAGCGAGAAGATAGAGAAGGACAACGTGGTTGAGGCTGTGCGCAGCATGCCGACCCACTCAAAGATACTCCTTTACGCCGTTATACTTCTTGAGGAGAGCATGGCGAAGTTCATAACCACGGGCAGGATATACCAGACCTACAGGTACCTGTGCAGGGAGGTTGCCGTTGACCCCCTAACCCAGCGCCGCATCTCCGACCTGCTGTCAGAGCTTGACATGCTTGGGATACTCAACTCAACCCTCATAAGCAAGGGCAGGTACGGCAGAACCAGGGAGATAAAGCTGGCCGTGCCCCTGAGCGATATCAAGAGGGTGGTGGAGGAGGACCCGCGCCTGGGGAGGCTCTCCTCCCTGAGCCTGCAGCAGAAGACCCTTGACTGAGCCGCGGACATGAGGGACATTGAGATCGTTGAGAGGTTCCTGGAGAGCGGTGTCAACCTGCACCCCCGGGTACTGGATGAGATAAAGAAGAGCGAAAACGTGGAGGAGACGATAAGCCGGCTTCTCACGATAGTCAGGCGTTCAAAGCCGAGCGTTCTAACCCCCGAGCTGATACACGGAGAGGAGGAGTCTCATGAGGAGCCTCCCGTCGTTGAGGTCAGGAGAAGGAGGAAGCGCACCGAGGCTGAGGAGCACGACTCTGAGCTTGTTATAAGGCGCGGGAGCGACGTTACGGGCAGGTCCCTTGGGCAGGGGAACATAGAGAGCTTCGTGAGCTACTTCAGCAGCAGGTATGAGAGGCTCTCCTCCATCCTCAGGAGCCGCAAGGAGCTCAGGGAGGCTCAGACGGTGGAGCGGGTTCTCAGCGGCGCCCAGAGGGAGGTGAGCCTGATAGGGATGGTCAGCGACATCCGCACCAGCAGAAAGGGCAACCTGATTCTGGAGCTTGAGGACCCCACCGGCAGCCTTCCTGTTATAGTTCTCAGCGAGGACAGGGAGCTGATGCAGGCTGTGAGGGAGGTAACCAAGGATGAGGTGGTGGGTGTGGTGGGCTTCCTTTCCAACGGGGGCAACATGCTCATAGCTAAGGAGATATTCTTCCCGGACCTGCCCCACCGCGAACCCAGGCGCTCGGAGTCGCCGGTGGCGGTTGCCCTGATTTCGGATGTGCACGCAGGCAGCACCAAGTTCATGAGGGAGGTCTTCCTGAGGTTCATCAGGTGGCTCCGCGGGGAGCTCGGCACCCGGCGCCAGCGGGAGCTCGCGGGGAGGGTGAAGTACGTCTTCGTGGGAGGCGACCTGGTGGACGGGGTTGGCATATATCCAGAGCAGAAGGAGGAGCTCCTGGTGAGGGACATTCAGGAGCAGTATGCCCTGTTTGCCCGCATGCTGGAGAAGCTCCCTGAGCACGTGGAGGTGGTCGTGCTTCCGGGGAACCACGATGCCGCACGTCAGGCGGAGCCCCAGCCGGCGATTGAGGAGGAGTTTGCTCCCGAGCTCTACGAGAACCCCAGGGTGCACATGGTGGGCAACCCCTGCTTTGCCCGGGTTCACGGGGTGGAGGTGGTGAGCTATCACGGCAGGAGCCTGGACGACATAATAGCGAGCATTCCCGGGCTGAGCTACAC
>WANG01000129.1 GCA_015521945.1 Candidatus Hydrothermarchaeota archaeon | reverse complement strand
CCGGGTGCACCTGCCTGCCACGCAGGATTTCCGCGGCTATTCTGAGGTCCTCTATCCTGCCGTTGGTGCAGGAGCCAAGGTACGCCTGGTGGATGGTTATGTGGGAGAGCTCACCTGCTGGCACCACGTTGCTGGGGAGGTACGGCTTTGCAACTAAGGGGGGTATCTCCCCGGCATCGTAGGTGAGCTCTTCGGCGTACTCGGCGTCTGGGTCGGGGTGCACCTCGGTGTAGCTTCCCCTGACCCTGCCCTGGAGGTACCTCCTCACTTTCTCGTCCGGGGGTATCATGCCCGTCTTGGCGCCAGCCTCAACCGCCATGTTGGTTATGCTCACCCTGTCCGAGAGGGAGAGGCGCCTTATCGTGCTCCCGTGGAACTCAAGGGCTCTGTAAAGGGCGCCGTCCACCCCTATGTCCCCTATGAGGCGGAGCACTATGTCCTTGCCCATCACGTACCTTCCCAGCTCACCCTCCACCCTTACCTTCACGCTCTCGGGCACCCTGAACCACAGCCTGCCCAGCACCATGGCGCTGGCAGCCTCGGTGGAGCCAACGCCGACGCAGAAGGCACCCAGAGCACCGCAGGTGCAGGTGTGGGAGTCCGCCCCGACTATCAGCCTCCCGGGCGCGGCAAAGCCCTCCTCAAGGATGATCTGGTGGCAGATTCCACCCCTCCCGACCTCGTAGTAGTGCTCTATACCGTACTCTCTGGCAAACTCCCGCATGGCCTTAGCCTGCTCTGCGCTCGGCACGTCCTTGTTGGGAACGTAGTGGTCCTGTACCAGAATCACCCTGTCCCCGAGGGGCTTTGCCCTGCTCCCGAACCTGCGGAAGGCTTTTATGGCCGGCAGGGCGGTGACGTCGTTCAGCATCACGTAGTCAACTTCAGCCTCCACTATCTCCCCTGGAGATACCTCCCGCTTACCTGACTTCGCCCCCAGTATCTTCTCAGCCATTGTTGCGCCCATGTGTGGGCTGAAAAAGGTTAACAAAGGAAAAGCCTATCTCCTGCGCTTCCTGTAGTAATAGTAGTCGGCTGCCACCGCTATGGCTGCCAGGATTACAACCAAGGCTATGAGCACCACCACCCACCTGACCACCGGCTTGGGCATCACCAGCTTGGTCTCCTTCTCCTCGGGCACTTCGGGTGTGACCTCCTCCTCGGGCGGGGCTTCCTCCTCCGCTGGCGGCTTGAGCTTCTCCTCAGCCGGTGGCGGCGGGAAAACTATCTCGGGCTTCTTCTTCTCCTCGGTTACTGGCTTTGTGACAGCCACCTCTTCAACCGCGGCTATGGCGAAGTAGCTGAAGCCCGGGCTCCTGGAGGTGAAGTAAACGTAAACCGCATCCTCGCCGGAAACCTCGGTGGGAAGCTCCTTCCACCTTCCACCGGAGTACCTGAAGAGGCGCACCTGCCCCGGTTCAGCGTCCCTCTCCCTGAGCCAGCGCTTGGGCACCCTGAAGGTTATGTCCACGTACTCCACGCTGTTCTCCCGTATCCTTGAGTCAACCTGGATGTAGGCGAGCACGTGCTTGCCGGGAGCCGGTGGCACCTCAGCCGGCTTGGTGATGGTCTTGCCCTTTATCCTGACACCCGCTATCCAGTCTGCTGCCTTTATTTTGAGGTTCGCAAAGTATATCGCTCCATCCGCGGATATGTTGAAGGATTCAATCTCCCCTGGTTTTATTATCCCGACGTACACCTTGAAGGTGCCGGGTGGAATGGTTATCGTTCCCCCACCACCGCCGCCGCTGGGTGGGGGCGGAGGAGTTACGGTGAAGCTGACCTTGGGTGAGGAGAAGTAGGGCTTTATGCTCTTCCCGGTGTACACGTAGGCTGCCGCGGTGTAGCTGCCCGAGGTGAGCTGGGAGGTGTCTATCACTATGGTGTAGTTCATGAGGTAGGTGTTGTTGTCCCCGTAGCCGTACCCGTAGCTGAAGTTGTAGTAGTTTCCATCGTCATAGGCGTACCCGTACCCCTCCCCGTACCCGTAGGGTCCGAGAGTGCCGGAGGGGGTTATGGTCACCCCGCTTCCGGATATGAGGGTGCCGTTGGGGTGGAAGTACCAGGTGACGTTCTGGGCGCCCGTGAGGTTGAGGGAGAGCTTCTCTATGGGTATGTACTGGTCGGGAGAGGTGAGCTCCACGCTCACGTTGAAGCTTATGGTGCCACCCTTCTCCACCGAGCTCTTATCTGCAAGTATTGAAACCCTCACAGCCCCCGCAGGAACCGAGAGGAATATAAGAGCTACTACGGCAAGAGTTACCAGTGCGCTGCCAGCCCACCTCATCCTATCGCAACCCCTCTCACCTGAACAGATTTAGTGTGCATAAGGTAGTATAAAAAGGTTTCGTTGAGGAATCATGGGAGGATGCAGGCTTCAGCACCGCGCACCTTCTAATGGTACCTTTTTATAAATAGAGCATGCGGATGCTTGTAACCGGAAAGCCAGGGTGCGGTAAGACCACCCTTGCGAGCAGGGTAGCCGGGGCTCTGGGCTCAAGAGCCGGGGGGATGCTGACCTTTGAGGTGCGTGAGGCAGGAAGACGGGTGGGGTTTGAGGTGGCTGACATTGCAACAGGGGAGAGAGACGTGCTCGCTCACATAAATCTGAAGGGAGCGCCGAGAATCGGCAAGTACGGTGTTAACCTTGATGCCCTTGAGAGGGTTGGGGTGGAGGCTGTGAGCAGGGCTCTCTCAGAGGGAAGGTTTGTGGTAATTGACGAGATCGGTCCCATGGAGCTGCTGAGCGCGAGGTTCGTTGAGGTGGTTGAGAGGGTGTTCAGCTCAGACCGGGGGGTGCTTGCAACCCTGCACCTGCGCTCTAAGCACCCCCTTGTGGAGCATCTCAGAAGCAGGAAAGACGTTACCCTGAGGTTAATAGACAGGAGCAACAGGGACAGGGTGCTGAGAGAGATTCTGGAGGTGGTGAGATGAAGAAGGGGAGGATTACCGGGTTCAGGCAGAGCAGAAGGGTGGTCAACCCTAAGTATGCGGTGGTGAAGCCCTACGAGGAGGGAGACTACACGGGCAGGAAGGTGGTGTACGTAACCCCGGGAGGCAAGCGGATAACTGGCAAGGTGTGGAAGAGGCACGGCAGAGGGGTGCTGGTGAGGTTCCCGAAGGGGTTGCCGGGGCAGGCGCTCGGTGCGGAGGTGTCATTCCTGCCCTGAGGCAGGGCGGGCGTACACGCTTCCCCCTCTGGCGTCCATGGCAACTACTAAGGGACCGAAGTCCCTCACCTCAAGCACCCACAGCGCCTCGGGTATCCCCAGCTCCAGCCAGTGAACCTCCACCACCCTCTTCACCGCCGCTGCGGCGAGCGCTCCAGCACCCCCGGTGAAGGAGAGGTACACGCACCCGTACCTGCGAAGCACATCCAGCGCACCCTCCGAGAAGCCACCCTTGCCTATGATAACGGTGGTGCCGAATCTCTCCAGCAGCCCCTCCAAGTAAGCCTCCATCCTGGCGCTGGTGGTGGGTCCCGCGGAGAGCACCTCCCACCCATCTCCGGCGCGCCTCACCAGGGGACCGCAGTGGTACACGCTCTTCAGCTCCACGGGGGCGCTGCTCAGCTCCAAGGCTCTCCTGTGCGCCCTGTCTCTGGCTGTAACCAGCCTGCCGCTCACCTTCACCACATCCCCGGCTCTGAGGCTGCTGATGGAGGCGCGCTCAGCCGGCAGGGAGAGGTGCCTCAAGGCTGCACCACCTCCCAGGAGCCATCCCTCTCCACCAGGGTTGCGCGCCGGTGCGCCCAGCACTGGAGGCTTACAGCCACTGGCAGGGATGCGGTGTGGCAGTGGGCTGAGAGCACCCTAACTCCAAGGCACGTGCACCTGCCCCCGAAGCCCATCGGCCCTATGCCCAAGGAGTTCACCTCCCTCAGGATGCGCCTCTCAAGCTCCGCAAGGGCGGGCTCCTCGCTCTCCGTACCCAGGGGAAGCAGGAGGGCGAGCTTTGACAGAAGGGCGGCGTGCTCCAGGGTGCCCCCGATTCCAACCCCCAGCACCACCGGCGGGCACGGTTTTGCGCCAGCCCTGCGCACCACGTCCGCAACAAACCCTGCGATCTCCCCGGCGCCCGCCGAGGGTGGCAGAGGGGCGGCGGCGGAGCAGTTCTCGCTCCCGGCGCCCTTGGGCATGAAGCTCACGCTCCTCTCCCCTCCGGGTATGCGGTGCACCACCGGCACGTGCGCTCCGGTGTTATCCCCCGTGTTTTCCCTGCTCAGCGGGTGAACTATGCAGGGCCTCAGGGGAACCTGCTCTGTAGCCCTGCGCACCGCCTCCGCAAGCAGGGGCTCAACCTCCCCCCACTCCCCCCTGAGGAAGAACACGGGCACGCCGGTGTCCTGGCAGAGGGGTACCCCAAGCTCCTCAGCGCGGGCGGCGTTCTCAAGCATCAGCCTGAGCTGCAGCGCTGCAAGCTCCTCCTCCTCGGCGGCAAGGGCAGCCTCAAGGGCAGCCGTAACATCCGGAGGAAGCCTCACCACGGCTGTGCGGATGAGCTCTACTAAGCCATCAAGCATCGCGGCTACTTGCCCCTACAACTTTTTTGCAGTTTAAGTGGGCCGGGGCGGATTCGAACCGCCGACCTCCAGTGTGTGAGACTGGCGTCATAACCAGCTAGACCACCGGCCCTATGCACATAAAGTCCTTCCCCATTAATAAACATATTCGTTACGCCTTCTCCACCAGCCTGGCTCTGCTAACCCTGTACACCCCCGTGGAGCCCCTCCACACCCTCTCCCCATCAACCACCACCAGCCTCTTCCTGAAGGGTGGCATATCCAGCACCAAGGTCTCCGCCTCACCCCCCTCAAACCCCAAGTGGAACCTGTACCTCTCCGCCAGCTCCACAAGCTCCTCAAGCTCCTCCTCTCCCACCACCCTGCCCAGCCACTCCCGGGTGAGCCCCTCGGCGGATACCGAGGTTATCATCACCTCAAACCCGTTATCAAGCAGCCAGCGCCAGTGGCTCAGCGGCTCAATACCCCAGAGGGGGGAGACCACCTCCAGCCCCAGGGATGAGGCAATCCTCTCAATCCTCTGCCGCTGGTACTCCGAGGCAAGGGCACCCGTCACAACCCCCTCCACCTCCCCCGCCACGCCCTCAAGCAGCCTGCGCAGGTCCTCCAGCTCCCTCTCCTTCACCCCCGAGCTTCTCACCCTCACCAGCCTCATGCCCAGCGCCTCAGCCTGGAGCTCCACTAAGTGGGTGTTGGGGTGGTGAAACATCCAGCTGTCCTCCCGCTCCGGCTGAACGTTTAGCAGGCACACCACCCTGTGCCCCTGGCGCATCGCCCTGTACATGGCTGACAGGCTGTCCTTTCCACCGCTCACCAGCGCCGCAAGCCTCACCTTCGCCCTCCGAGGATGCTGTCTATGCGCTGAACCGCCTCAAGGATGCGCAGCACCTTATCCAGGTCCCTCTCCCCCTCCAGCTCCGCTATCAGCTCCGAGCGCTTCCTGCGCAGCACCTCCTCGTCGCCTCCTCCCTCCTGCTCCTTCTCCCTCTCTTCCTCCTTCCCCTTCTCTTCCTGACCCTCCTCCCTCACCTCAAGCTCGCCGCAGGAGGGGCATATTATCCTTCCACCCTGCTCAAACAGCACCGTGCCGCAGGCTGGGCAGTGCTGGGCAAGCATGGTTGCCCTGGAGAGCAGCAGGGTGACCATCTTCTGAATCTCCTCATCACCCATAACTCTACTAGAATATTTTATAACGTAAAAAATTTATAAAGGAGGTGAGTAAGTTAACTGCCTCGCTTACTTTTTGGAGGTGATTACATGGAGCAGGAAGAAAAGATGAGGCAGATATGTGAGGTGCTTGACCAGGTTATTGAGGACACATCCATCCCCAGGAACATACGCAGGGCTGCTGAGGAGGCAAAGAACGCCCTGATGAACGAGAAGGAGGACATAGGGGTAAGGGTGAGCTCGGCGATATACATCCTGGAGGAGATAAGCAACGACAGAAATCTGCCTCTCCACGCAAGAACGATTATATGGAACGTGTCCAGTGAGCTGGAGACAATAAAAACATGAAGGAAGTGCTTCTCGCAATTGCCGAGGAGCTGGTGCTCTTTTCTCCTGAAGAGGCAAGGCAGGTGCTGGGCAGGCTTTCCAGGTCTGACTCAGCCCTTGAAGCCTGTGTGGAGCGTCTTGTGGGGGAGGGTGCCCTTCTTCCCCTTGAGGCAGACGAGAGCGTGCTCCGCAGGCCGGCGCTGCTCAGGTGGAACTCAGAGCAGGCGGATGTCCCTGAGGTCAGGGACGCCGTAGCCGCCCTCGGGCTTGGTAGGAGGAGCTACGCGGACGTCAACTGGGATGCGCTTACGGGGCGCCTCCTCGGTGCTCTTGAGGAGGAAGCCAGGGTGCTGGAGGAGGATGTGGCGGAGCTGGCTCGCCCCCCTAAGCAGCTTGAGCTCAGGTACTTTGACCTCTCCATAGAGTACCACCGCCACTACTCCAAGCTGCTCAGGCTCAGCTTCACCGAGGAGCTCTCGGGAGTCATATCCCTGAAGCGGTGGGAGGAGTTCAGAGCCACCCTGAGCCGGCTCAGGGAGCTTCTTGACAGGCTGGACTACAGGTAGGGCTTCAGGTACCCGAAGTTCAGCTTCAGCAGGTCATCCCAGCGGGACAGGTGCACCCAGGAGGGTGTGAGCACACCCCTCACCTCAAGCCCGGCGTCAATCATGTCCTGCACCGCAAGGGGAATCTCGTACTCCCCCCTGGGGGAGAGCCTGACCTCCTGTATGAAGCGCCTCGCCGTGCTGCTGAAGAGGTACATGGGCGCTCCGGCGATGTCGCTCAGCACCTCCTCTGGCGAGGGCTTCTCCACCACCCTGAGAACCCTGCCCCCCTCAAGCCTCACGCTGCTCGCCTCCTCAATCCCGGAGCGCATGCGCTTCAGGCTCATGGTGGCGGCTGGCTTTG
>WANG01000128.1 GCA_015521945.1 Candidatus Hydrothermarchaeota archaeon | reverse complement strand
CGCCCTCACACAGCCAGTTGAGAGAATCAGGGAGGCACTGGAGAGGATGCAGGAGCTCGGAGTGGGGGGCTGAGCGCACGCGTGCATTTTCGCGCCTCTTCAGAGCTCCTCCCCGGCATTCCTGTGCCCCTGTACGTGCATGATACGTGGTGCTGATTGAGGATAAGCTCCGGGTGTTGATATTTATTATCTTTTGTTAACCTCTATACATACTGACGATGAACATCGCAATACTAAGCAGATGGAATGCCACGTGTGGAGTTTCCATGCATGCGGAGCTTGTAGGGAGGGAGTTCCTAAGGATGGGGGACAGCCTAACCGTATTTGCTCCCTACGTTGAAAGCGCCAGCCGGTGGTGGCATCACAGGCTGATAAAGGAGGATGAGGAGTACGTGGTGCGGTGCTACGAGGAGGTTGACCCGGCTGGCAGGGGGGGCAGGGTTGACATGGACACGATCCTCGGGCACGAGTTTGATGCCCTTATCGTGGAGTCCTACGCGAGCCTGCCCTACGGGGACGTGGAGAAGCTTGTGGAGAGGCTTAAAGGCAGGGCTAAGGTGCTCTTAGTGGTGCACGAGGGCGGCCCCGAGCAGCTCAGGTACACAGACCTTGAGGTGTTTGACCGCGTGGTGGTGTTTGACGAGAGGTACGTCAGGGAGGTTGTGCGGGGCAGGGTTTCTGAGGACAGGCTCGCCATCGTTCCCTTCCCCTGCCACCCCGTAGCCCCTCCACCAGAGCCAAGAAGGCACACCGGCAGGGTGAGGTTCTTCTCCTTCGGCAGGCAGCCGGTGAGGGAGTACGCTCCCTACATAGAGGCGCTGGACAGGCTGAGCAGGGAGTACGAGCTTGAGTACCTGGTGGTGAGGGCGGACGATAAGAGGCTGCAGGTGGAGAGGGAGTGGCTGGTTCAGAGGATGGAGAGGCTTGACACCCCCCAGATATACCGCTACCTGCACGCCTCTGATGTGCACCTCATCCCCAAGGGGGACACCCACTACGTGGTGGTCTCCTCAACCCTGTGCCAGTGCCTGGGTGCCCTCTGCCCCACCGTTGCCCCAGCCACGCGCCACTTTGAGATGCTGCCAGCTAAGAATGGGGTTGCGCCAGCGGTGCTCTACACCAGCGTTGATGAGCTGGTTGAAAAGCTGAGGCGCCTCATAGAGGACGAGGACTTCAGGCGGGGGGTGCTCAGGATGGCGGAGGAGTACGTGAGGCAGAACAGCTCGGGGGTTGTTGCAGCCAGGCTGAAGCAGCTCATGGTATGAGCTCCCGCCGGTAAACCCTGTGCCTGAGCTGGCGTATCTCCTCGGTAACGTCTATGCCCTGGGGGCACACCGCCCTGCAGGTTCCGCAGGTGGTGCAGAGGTAGAGCCCCTCGCTCACCGCTATGCCCAGGCGGTCAAGCACGTCCCTGGGGTCGTGCACGAACCTGCTGATGAGGCGGAAGAGAGCTGGTCCGGCGAACTCCTTGGTGTGGGTGTGGGCGGGGCAGGTGCTCATGCAGCACCAGCACTCTATGCAGGACTTGGGCTTCTCCAGCGCCCTGAGGCGTGAGAGCTCAATCCTCTCCACACCCCCGGGGACGCTGCCACCGCGGTGCAGGTAGGGGCGCAGGGAGGCGACCTTGGGTCTTGCGCTCTGCAGCGCCACCGCCAGGTCCTTTATCACGGGCAGGTTCTTCAGGGGCTCTAAGAGCATTCCGTCCTCCACATCCGTTCTGCATGCCAGCACAGGCTTGCGGTTCGCCAGCACGGCGCAGGAGCCGCACTGCCCGGCTCTGCAGGAGCTCCTGTAGGCGATGTTGGCACCGTAGCGCTCGTTTATCTGCTGCAGGGCGTCAATTATCTTCATGTGGGGGTGGTGCTCCACCTCGTAGCTCTCGTAGCGGGGCTTCTCATCAACCTGGGGGTTGTATCTGAAGACCGTGAGCTTCACGGGGTCACCTCCTCATGGGTGCAGCTTGGTTATCACGGGCTCGGCGGTGCGGAGGAGCATGCCGTCTCCAGCCCTGCTCACCACGATGTTCTTTATCCACCTGGGGTCCTCCTCGGGGTAGTCGCTGCGGTAGTGGGCGCCCCTGCTCTCGGTGCGCAGCAGGGCGCTCCTGGCTATCATCTCCCCCACCAGCAGCATGTTCTCCAGCTCCACCGCTGTGAGAAGCTGCAGGTTGTACCTGAGTCCCGACTCAACTCTGACCTGCTCAACCCGCCGCCTCAGCTCGGCGATGCTCCTGAGGGCGCTCTCCAGGCTCTGCCTGCTCCTTATTATGCCCACCTTCTCCCACATCACCCTCTGGAGCTCGGAGCGGAGGGTGTAGGGCAGCTCCCCCTCTCCGTCCTCAAAGCGGTATATCCTGCGGTGCTCCTCCTCCAGGGCGGGGGTGTCTATCCTCGCGTGGTTCCTCTTCTCCGCTGTTAAAGCAGCAGACCTGCCAGCTATCGCCCCGAACACCTGGGTCTCCGCCAAGGAGTTGCCCCCCAGGCGGTTCGCTCCGTGCACCCCGCCGGCGCACTCGCCGCAGGCGAAGAGGTTGGGTACTGTGGAGCGGCACTCCACGTCTATCCTGACACCCCCCATGAAGTGGTGGGCGCTGGGTGAGACCTGCATGGGCTCCCTCCTGATGTCCACCCCCACGTCCAAGTACTGGGAGAGCATGGTGCCGAGCTTCTGCTCTATCACCTCGTCGGGCACGTGGGTGACGTCCAGGTAAACCCCTCCATGCTCGGTGCCCCTGCCCTCGGCGATCTCCCTGAATATCGCCTTTGTCACCACGTCCCTGGTGGAGAGTTCGGCTCTCTCCTGGTCGTACCTGAGCATGAAGCGCTCCCCCCTGGCGTTGTACAGCTTGCCGCCCTCACCCCGCACAGCCTCGGTCACCAGGAGCCCGCAGGCTGAAGGCGGGTACACCATACCCGTGGGGTGGAACTGCACCATCTCCATGTCTATGAGCTCCGCCCCCGCGTTGTACGCCAGGGCATACCCGTCGCCCGTCTTCTGGAAGGGGTTGGTGGTTATGGCGTAAACCCTGCCAGCCCCGCCTGTGGCGAGCACCACCGCCTTTGCCCTGAAGAGCAGGAACCTGCCGTGAATCAGGTCAAGCCCCGTTGCTCCCGCCACCGCACCGTCGGCGAGCAGCAGCTTGGTTATAGCCACCTCCTCCAGCACGTCTATGCCGAGGCGGTACACCTCCTCCTTGAGGGCGTTCATCATCTCGTGCCCTGTCCTGTCCCCGCGGTGCACGGTGCGCCTGAACCTCTGCCCCCCGAAGTAGCGCTGGTCATACTTCTCGGGCTCAACCCTGTCAAACACCGCCCCGAACTTCTCAAGCTCCACAACCCGCTCTGGAGCCTGCTCCACCAGAATCTCCACCAGCTTCTGGTTGTTTAGCCACCGCCCGCCTATCACGGTGTCCTCAAAGTGGTGCTCCTTGGTGTCACCGGGGTCAACGAACCCGAAGGCAGCGTTGTACCCGCCCTCCGCCATCACGGTGCACCCGCTCCTGCCGAAGAGCCCCTTAACCACAACCAGAACCTCTGCGCCCTGCCTCCTCGCCTCTATGGCGGCTCTTGCACCGGCGCCACCGCCACCTACCACGAGCACGTCGCACTGGTAAACATCATCAACCAGCTCAGGCATCGCAGAACCTCGCCAAGATAGGTGAGGATATCAAAGGGAAAGATTCCAAAAAAATTATCAAAGGTTACCCGTAGCCCATGCCATCCGGGCCCGTAACTCAGTCTGGCTAGAGTGGCTGGCTCTTAACCAGTTAGTCGCGGGTTCAAATCCCGTCGGGCCCGTTGGCTTTTAAACCCCAGCCCGGGGAGAAAGGTTAAGTAGGTCTGGCTCAGATTAAGAGCCGGTGGTTGATTGGAGGTAAACGCTGACCTGCACATCCACGGCAGGTATTCGGGTGCAACATCCTCCAGCATGAGCATTGAGCGCATAGCCGAGCAGGCGCCCCTCAAGGGGCTGCACCTTGTGGGCACCGGGGACGCCCTGCATCCCCTCTGGCTGGAGAGCATCAGGAAGCTGGAGGAGGTGGAGGAGGGCATATTCAGGCACGGCAGGACCAGCTTCGTTCTCACCGCCGAGGTTGAAGATGCACGCAGGGTGCACCACCTGCTCATTCTCCCCTCCCTCTCCGCCGCCGAGCACCTCAGGCAGAGGCTCGGGAGGCACTCCCAGGACATTGACAGGGACGGCAGGCCCCACGTCAGTCTGGGCGGGGCTGAGATTGCAGACATAGCGGGGGAGGCGGATGCCTTGGTGGGTCCCTCCCACGCCTTCGTTCCCTGGACGAGCGTTTACAAGGAGTACGACTCCCTCAGGGAGTGCTACGGCTCGGCAAGGGTGCACTTCCTGGAGCTGGGGCTCAGCGCAGATACCGACATGGCTGACACCATAGCCGAGCTCTCGGAGCTCACCTTCCTCTCCAACAGCGACGCCCACTCCCCCTGGCCGAGCAAGCTGGGCAGGGAGTTCAACCGCTTAGAGCTCATGGAGCTCAGCTTCACCGAGCTCAAAAAGGCGCTTCTTAGGCAGGGGGGCAGGAGGGTCACCCTCAACGTGGGGTTTGACCCCCGGCTGGGCAAGTACCACGCCACCGCCTGCATCAAGTGCTACCGCCACTACACCCTTGAGATGGCGGAGAGGCTGGGCTGGCGGTGCGTGAACTGCGGGGGCAGGCTTAAGAAGGGGGTGAAGGACAGGATAAGGGAGATAGCCACCTGGAGGGAGCCCAGGCACCCGGAGCACCGCCCCCCCTACCTGCGCATCGCCCCCTTGGCGGAGATAATAGCCACAGCCGAGGGGGTGAGGAGCGTTTACACCGCCAGGGTGCAGAGGGTATGGCACTCTCTTGTTGCGGTCTTCGGCAGCGAGATAGCGGTGCTGGTGGATGCGGATACAGGTGAGGTCGCCAGGGTGGGAGGGGAGAAGCTTGCGGAGCTGATAGAGCGCTTCAGGAGCGGCAGGTTCCACATAGTTGAAGGCGGAGGCGGGAGGTACGGGGAGATAATCTTCGGAGACCCGCCAGAGCAGGACGCAGGAGGGGGTCAGCTCAGCCTGGACAGCTACGTGGGTTAGCCGCCCGTCCTGCGCCGGTGGTACATCTCCGCCTGGAAGGAGTGGTACCTCAGCATCCCCTCAATCCTCTCATCCTCAGCCTCGTCAAAGGACACCGCATCCACCGAGTAGAGGGCGTTCTCGGAGCCCCTCGCCAGGGTGCTGCACCTCCCCATGTGCAGCCGCAGCTTCACCCACCCAGAGACCCGCTTCTGGGTCTCATCTATGAAGGCGTCCAGCGCCATGCGCAGGGGCTCGTTCCACAGGCCGAAGTAAACCAGCTCGCTCCACGCCGCCTCCACGGAGGCTTTGAAGGACAGCTCCCTCCTGGTCAGCACCAGGGCTTCCAGGGCTCTGTGGGCGGTTATGAGGAGCTCCGCCGCGGGGCACTCGTAGTTCTCCCTCGCCTTGAGCCCGAGTATGCGGTCCTCTATCATCTCAATCCTGCCCACCCCGTGCTCCCCCGCAAGGCGGTTCGCCTCCTGGATGAGCTCCGCAGGGCTCAGCTTTGTGCCGTTGAGGCTCACGGGTACGCCGCACTCAAACTCAACCACCACCTCCTCCGGCTCCTCCCTGCGCACCCTCGTCCACTCGTATATCTCCTCGGGGGGCTCAACCTCGGGGTCCTCAAGCTCTCCCCCCTCAATGCTCCTGCCCCAGAGGTTCTCGTCTATGCTGTAGGGCTTCTCAGGCTCAACAGGCACAGGGATGCCGTGCTTCCTGGCGTAGGCGAGGCTCTCCCTGCGCGTGAGGTTGAGCTCACGGATGGGCGCAATTATCCGCATTCTGGGTGCCAGGGTCCTGAACACCGCCTCAAACCTGAACTGGTCGTTGCCCTTCCCGGTGGCACCGTGGGCGAGGGCTTCAGCACCCTCACGCTCAGCCACCTCCACCACCTTCCGGGCTATCAGGGGCCTTGCCAGAGCCGTGCTCAGGGGGTACCCCTGGTAGCTTGCATTGGCCTTAACCGCCCTGAAGCAGTACTCCGCGGCGAACTCCTCCTTAGCGTCAACGGTGTAGTGCTCCACCACACCTAAGGAGCGCGCCTTCTCCTCCGCCTCCCTCAGCTCGGCTTCGCTTAGCCCCACGTCCACGGTTACGGTAACAACCTCGCACCCGTACCTCTCCTGAAGCAGCCTGATGCACACGCTGGTGTCAAGCCCGCCCGAGTAAGCAAGCACAGCCTTCATACTCATAACCCTGCAAGGTTTCAGAGAAGCAGAGTCAGAAAAGTAACAAGGGAAACGCCGGGTGGCTCAGATGACGGTGGTGTCAGGCGGCACCACCATCACCGGCACGGGCGAGATGCCCACCACCCGCTCTGCCACGCTTCCCAGGAATATCTTCTCAAGCCCGGAGTGCCCGTGGCTGCCCAGTATTATCAGGTCGCAGTCCAGCCGCTTGGCAGCCTCAACTATCTTCTGGTAGGGCACGCCCTCCTCAAGCAGGGTCTCAGCCTCAATGCCCTCCATCTGGCAGTGCTCCTTTGCAGCCTCAAGCACCCTCTGCCCTTCCTCCCTGTACCTCCTCTTCATGTCATGCCAGAGCACCTCCACGTACCCCTGCACGTTCGCCACGTGGATTATGGTGAGCTTGGCGCCCGACTCCTTGGCGAGCCGCATGGCGTAGCACACCGCAGCCTCGCTGAACCTTGAGCCGTCTGTTGCGACCAGTATGTGCCTGAAGAGCATGCCTTACGCCTCCACCGCAGCCGCTGCCCTTGCATGCTCTATTCCGCGCTTCATCTTTATAAATATCACCGCAAGCCCTATGAGCGCACCGCCGAAGAGCAGCCCCATGCTGAGCTTGCTCAGGAGGATGCCCGTGCTCTCGCTGATGAACTCGTACCCCAGCTTTCTGAGGTACTCCGGCACCATCACCATCCTGCCCAGGTCGGAGGTGGCTATCACCGTGACCAGCACCACCTTCGCCACCCTCTGGGAAACCAGCTCGGTGGCTATGGCGCCGAGCTGTATCCCCACCAAGGAGCCCAGGTAGAGCAGCACCACCAGCCTGAGGTCCACGTAGCCGCCCAGGGCGTAGTTTATAGCGCCCCAGAAGCCCGAGAATATCGCCAGGAAGAGCTCGGTGCCAGCGGCCACCCTGGTGCTTATCCCGAGCAGGTATATCATGGCAGGCACTCCGATGAAGCCGCCCACGCCTATGGTACCCGCCAGGTAGCCCGTTGCGAAGGCCACCATCATGGGGAACCAGAGGGACACCCTTATCCCGGCCACCTCGTAGTTGACCACCGGGGGTATCTTTATGCTGCGTATGAACTCAGCCACGCGGGTGTTGCCCTGCGCCTCCTCCTTTCCGTTCCCGGAGAGCAGGTCCCTGAGTATTATCAGGGTTATGGCGCTAAGAATTACTATGAACATCATGCTGATGTAGAGGTCAGAAGCCGCCTTGCCCATGGTCTCAAAGATGTGCTCGTTCACCTTGACCGCGACCTGCACCCCTGCGATAAGCGCCACGAACATGGTTATGGCAAGCTTCTTGTCCACGTGCCCGAGCTCGCCGTGCGCCCTTGAGCCCACGATAGCCTTGCCGAACTTGTGGGTTATGTTTGAGCCCACCGCGAGGATGCCTGGTACCCCCAGGTTCATCATACCCGGGGTCATGATAAACGCCCCGCCGCTGCCAAGAAAGCCGCTCAGGGTGCCACCTATGAACCCTAAGAGCACCACCATAAGCGCCTTTGTGAGGGGCAGGTCTATGAAGGTAACCTCAACTCCAGACGGTGGTGGTACAAAGCCTCCCATTCGCTTCACCTCCTAATGCGCCTTTGGTTTTATCCCTAAGTACCTGAGA
Organism: Candidatus Hydrothermarchaeota archaeon; assembly: GCA_015521945.1. Classification (GTDB taxonomy): domain Archaea; phylum Hydrothermarchaeota; class Hydrothermarchaeia; order Hydrothermarchaeales; family BMS3B; genus JAADFH01. The sequence continues at coordinate 3,077 of WANG01000128.1, read as the reverse complement.
ACGTGAGCCACGGTGTTCCCGTAGAAGAAGGCCACTGCAAGCACGGTACCAAGAACCAGAGCCACTGAAATTATCCCCTTGTGGCTGAGCACACCCTTTATCATGCTAAAGGACGTGAATATCACGGCGTACAGTGCCAGTGCAGCCGCTCCGTACACCAAGGAGCTTCTCAGCTCCCTCTTCCTCGGGTCCGGCATCACAACCTGAAGCCCGAGCAGGGACTTAGAGAGCCTCCTCGCCAGCTTTGACTCGGCGAGAAACACCACCTCGGGCTTGAGGGCGTTTATCTCCTCAGCCAGTCCGTCCTTCCCGCACACCCTGACCAGGGGCACAGCTTCAGCTCCGCGGCGCTCAAAAACCTCAGCCAGCCTGCGGAGCAGCGCCTCCGCCTTCTCCACCCCTGCCTCCGAGGGCACGCAGTAGAGCAGGGTGACCCTGCTCTTCACGCCCCTGCGGGAGTTCCTGGAAAGCCACTCTGCGCTGAAGCTCGCCAGCTCATCCACGTACTCATGTCCGGCATCAACCGCCGTGTTTACCACAACAACAGCGCTTCTGTCCACCTCAACCGCCTCCTTCAGCTCTGGTCCAGCGCAGCAGCTGCGCTGAGCCTCTTTATCCTTGAAGACAGCGTGAGCGCAATCCTGTCGGTGAACCGCAGCAGCTTTGGCTTGAACACTACAACCGGGCACGGAGCGCTCCTTATTATCTCCTCTATCGTGCTACCAGAGAACATCTTTGAGAGCCCGGCTCTGCCGTCGGTGCTTATGAGTATTGCGAAGCTTTTGAGCCTCTTCGCCTCCTTCACCACCTCCTCCGAGAACCTTCCCGCCTTTACTCGCCACTCAGCCTCAACACCGTGCTCCTCAAAGAGCTCCGCCACCTCTCTGAGCTGAATCTCCTTTATCTTCATGTCCTCAAGCACGGGCGTTGCCGCATCCAGGTTGTACACATCCTCAACGTAGAGCAGCGTAACCCTCCCGTTCCCGCTGAGCCTCCCCATCCACTCCACCATGCTGGGGATAGCCTTCTTGAGCGCATCCACATCCGTGACCGCAACCACAACATTTTTGTGCGGCATACCAATTCCTCCTTTGATTAGGAGTAAAAATGGCGGAATATTTATCATTTTCCCAAATAATCTTCAGAACATTACCAAAATTATAGCAAAAACCTTACCAGAAATTTTTTAAACTTTTCCCAAATCTATCCAGAACATCTACCGGGTGCTCAGGTAGGTGAGGATGCACAGGGATATGGTCTCAAACACGTCCGCCACCAAGCGGTAGGGGTCAACGACGCTTGAGGCATCCATCCCAAACACAAAAACCTTTACGATGGGAGCGGCGAAGAGTGTTCTGAAGAAGAGCGCCAGGGCGAAGAGCAGGAAGCCCAGGGTGAATGTTGACTTCAGCTCCACGTACCGTTTGAAAAATATGTACACAAGCACGCTAAGCAGCAGCAGGTTTATTACGCTGAACACGAGCCTCGCAGTCAGAATGGGGTCATCCATATACCTCAGAAAAGAGGTGTTAGGGATTAATATATAAGTTTTATCGTATATACTCTGCAACAGGTAGTTGCTCATGAACAGGAAGCTGCTGTGGTGGATTTTTGGTGTTACCAGAGGCGGAGTGGTGAGGGCGAAGATAGTCAAGATGCTCCACGAGAGGCCCAGCAACGCCAACCAGCTTGCGCAGAAGCTCAAGATGGACTACACCACCGTGCGCTACCACCTCAACATCCTCCTCAAGCACGGCATCGTTGAGACCTCGGAGCACACCTACATAGTCATGTACTTCCTCACCGACAGGATGCTGGAGCACTGGGACGAGTTTCTCAAGATATACGAGAAGGTTACAGGAGGTGGGAAGAGTTGAACATTCTGGTGCCCACGGATGGCTCCTGGGCGGCGTACTCGGCTGAGAGGTACGCCGTTGAGCTGTGCAGGCGGTGCGGGGGGAAGGTAATTGCGGTGCACGTTTACGACCCCGAGATAAGCCTTGAGACCTGGAAGGTCAAGCTTATGCGTGAGCTCTTCAAGCGTGTGCAGACGGATGCTGACGCCCTGGAGATAGTTGACAGGGTGAAGAAGCTCGGGGAGGATGCGGGAGTTGAGGTTGAGAGCGTTATAATAAAGGGGAAGGCGAAGCCCTCCGATGAGATAGTGAAGTTCGTGAACCAGCGTGGGGACATTGACCTCATAGTCATAGCCCCCACGGGCAAGAGCCACCTGTTCAAGCTGTTTCTTGGAAGCACCACCGAGGGGCTTGTCAGGGAGCTGGGCAAGCTGCTCAGGGTGCCGGTGCTCATAGTCCCAAGGCGGGACTGAGCTACCTGGTGCTTATGTACAGGAAGATGGAGAGCGCCACCAGCTCAAACACGTCCGCCACCAAGCGGTAGGGGTCAACAACGGTGTGGGTCTCCTGGGACAGGAAGACCAGCCTCAGTATGGGGGAGGCGAAGAGGGTTCTGAAGAAGAGCGCTAAGGCGAAGAGCAGGAAGCCCAGGGTGAACTCCGACCTGACCTCAAGGTAGCGCTTCGTGAATATGTATATCAGAAAGGTCAGAATGCAGAGATTTGCGATGCTCAGTACCATTCTCGCAGCCCATATAGCGTCCACAGCCATCACAGCCACCCTGTGGCTTATTTGTTCCGGGCTCCACTTAAAGTTTTCTCCGTATTAAACCACCCTCCAGACATCCTTCACCGGCTAAATTAAATCAGCGCCCTTTCGGTGCGAAAATATTCTGCAGATGGGCGGGCAAAGCGCTTAAAACACACAAGCAGTGCCTGCAGGCTCACCATGCACCCCGCGTCCTGCGGCGATTCGCGTGTCACTCTGGCACATGAAGCTGCCGCCAAGCCATCATAAAGGTGCAAATTCTCGGAATTAGCCCATCAAACACGGTAGTAACCTATTTATGCCATGCACTACAAATTCATAAGGGGAGGTGAAGGGACGATGGATGAGAATCTTGTTCTTAAGGAGAAGCGTGAGATAGAGGCGAGAGAAGACTCTGACAAGACCATAGACCCCGCCAACCTGGAGATGTTTGAGGTTGCGAGGAAGGCGGGG
>WANG01000127.1 GCA_015521945.1 Candidatus Hydrothermarchaeota archaeon | reverse complement strand
TGCCCCATCCCCCAGAGGGCGAACATAACCTTCTTCGCGTGCCCCGGGTAGCGCTTCCTTATGGACACCACCGCCAGGTTGTGGAAGCCCGCCTCGGGGGGCATGTGCATGTCCACCAGCTCGGGTATCTGGAGCCTCAGCAGGGGCAGGAACATGCGCTCAACAGCCCTGCCCAAGTTAACGTCCTCCATCCAGGGCTTGCCCACCACCGTTGCGGGGTAAACGGGGTGCTCCTTCCTGGTTATGCAGGTCAGGTGGAACACCGGGAACTCCTCGGGCGGGGTGTAGTAGCCCGTGTGGTCCCCGAAGGGACCCTCCACCCTGGTCTCTCCCGGCTCAACGTACCCCTCAAGCACGAACTCAGCCCCCGCCGGCACCTCTAAGTCAACGGTTCTGCACCTCACCACCTCCACCCCCTTCCTGCGCAGGAAGCCCGCGAAGCTCAGCTCGTCAAACCCCTCGGGAAGGGGGGCAACCGCCGAGAACACGGTTGCGGGGTCTGCTCCAAGGGCAACCGCAACCTCCAGCCTCTCCCCTGCCTCTGCAGCCTCCCTGAGGTGCTCAGCCCCGTGCTTGTGCACGTGCCAGTGCATGCCCGTGGTCCTGGCATCGTAAACCTGCATCCTGTACATCCCCACGTTCACCCTGCCCGTGCGCCTGCTCTTCGTGAAGACCAAGGGGAGGGTGATGAACCTTCCGGCATCCTTCGGCCAGGTCTTGAGCACGGGCAGAGCCTCAAGGCTCGCCTCCTCACCCTCCAGCACCACCTCCTGGCAGGGGGCACGCCTGACCCGCCTGGGCTTGAAGCTCAGGGCTCTCGTGAGCTTCCTCAGGCTGGCGAGCTTCTCACCCACCCCCTCGGGTATCCTGGGCCTGAGCATGGCAGCCAGCTCCTCGCCCACCCTCTCCGGCTCGGCGCCCAGCCCCAGCTTCACCCTCTCCCAGGTGCCGAAGAGGTTCACCGCAACAGGAAACTCGCTCCCCCTGACCCTCTCAAAGAGCAGGGCAGGACCCCCCTGCTTCGCCACCCGTGAGGCTATCTCCGCTATCTCAAGCTCGGGGTCCACCTCTGCCCTCACCCGGCGCAGCATCCCCCTGCGCTCAAGCTCTGCGATGAACTCCTGGAGGTCGGCGAAGCTCATGCTCCTCACGGGTGCTCCTGCACCCACACCTCGCCCTCGGGGGTGTGCTCCTTCTTCCAGATGGGCACCCTCTTCTTGAGCTCGTCTATCACGTACCTGCACGCCCCGAAAGCCTGCTCCCTGTGCTCAGCACCTGCCACCACCAGCACTATGGTGTCCCCGGGCTCAAGGCTGCCGTAGCGGTGCACCACGCTTATCTCCGTGGCACCGAACTTCTGCTTCGCCTCCTGGCGAATCCTCTCAAGCTCCTCCTCGGCCATGCCGGAGTAGTGCTCAAACTCCAGCTTCGTGACCTCCCGCCCCTCCGAGAAGTCACGCACCGCCCCTATGAAGCACACCACCCCGCCGATGCGCCTGCTCACCTTCAGAACCCGCTCAACCTCCTCCTGCACCGAGAACTCCTCTTCCTGCAGCCTGACCCACCTGTCCTGCATGTGCATCCGCCTACCCGCACCAGCCTACCGTGAAAAAAGTTAACGAAAAGTTAAATACCTGCGTGAATAAATAGTGATGCCGGGAAGATCAGCGCAGGGGAATGGAAGGATGGGTATCAGGGTAGCCACGGCAGTGATGCTGCTTCTGCTGGTGCAAGGCGTCCACGGCATAGAGGTCATAAGCCACACCATAACCCTTGACCTCTCCGCGAGCCCGCCCGCAGCGGAGGTCAGGATGCTGGTGTACAACGACGCCACTGAGCCCTTAGAGAAGTTCAGGTACCCTCTCCCCGGGAGCTTCCGCCAGGTGGAGGTGCTGGTTGATGGCAGGAGCGTTGATGCGGTGGTGGAGCCGAGCACCAGCGGGGAGTACACCTACGTCACCATAACCTTTCCCGAGGCGGTGAAGCGGGGCGAGAGGGTTCTGCTGGAGTACTCCTACACCCCCGCCGGAATAACCACCAGGGTTGAGTCTCCAAGGTGCGGCACCACCCCCTGCTACATGCTGAGCTTCACCCCCAAGCTGATGAGCGCCACCAGGGCTTTCAACTTCAGCGTGGTCCTCCCCCCGGGCTACGGGGTTGTGGAGAGCAGCCCTCCCAGCTCTCTCGGCTCGGATGGCAGGAGGATGATACTTCGCTGGGAGCTGGAGGCGCCCATCCCCCCGCAGCTCAGAAACTTCGGGGTTATAGTCATCTACGAGCCCCTCATGGGGCGCGGGATACCCTTCAGCTACATCCTGGCGGCTCTGGTGGTGGCGGCTGGAGCAGCGGGCGGTGCAGCGGTTTACCTGCACAGGCGCAGGGCTCCCATGGAGGAGAAGATAGAGGTGCTCAGGGAGGATGAGCAGAAGATAATGAAGCTGATAGTGGAGAACGACGGCATTGACCAGAGGGAGATAGTTGAGCTCACGGGCTTCTCCAAGACCAAGGTGAGCAAGATACTCTCCGAGCTTGAGCGCAGGGGAATCATCAGGAAGGAGCCCGTGGGCAGGCGGAACAAGATATACCTGGTGAAGAGGACATGAAGCAGGAGGGCGAAGCTTATATAGCATGCCGGGGGAGTAGGAAACATGGATGAGCTCATCGCATACAAGCTGGCAAGCGACATAGCTGAGATTGACGGGGTAATCTCCTGCTACGTTGTTAAGAGCGATGAGGTGCTTGGTGAGGAGGAGAAGAGGGACCTCAAGGAGGTGGCAACGGTGCTTCCAGCCTTTGTTCGGCAGCTCCACTCCGATGCCCAGAGCGCCAGGCTGAAGTTCAGCGAGTTCAAGGCGCTGGTGCTCCTGCAGGAGGATGCGGACGTGGTGGTGTTCTTTGAGGCTGATAAGCCCGAGACCAAGATGCTCTCGCAGGTAAGGGAGGTCATAGCGGAGACGATGGCATGAAGGAGGGCTTAGAGAAGCTGCACAGGGTGATGCCGGAGCTCTCCGGGTACATGCTCTTCAGCGGGGATGAGGTGCTCGCTGCAGAGGGGATTGAGAAGCCGGAGAGCCTGAAGTTCAAGCTGTCGGTGATTGAGGAGCTTCAGGGGCTGGAGGAGATGGTGGTGGTGCGCCCTCAGGGGTGCGCCTACCTCAGGGTGTACGGCGGCAGGGTGGTTTACTTAGAGTTCAGCTCTCAGCCCTGCCTGGCGCTGGTGAAGCTCTACCTGCGCTGGATTGCCGAGGGTGCAGCCTCCGCCCCAGGAGAGCGGGAGAAGACGCGGTTTGATGAACTGCTGTACAGCTCATGAGCATGCGGGTTGATGGGAGCTTTGGCGAGGGCGGCGGGCAGGTTCTGCGCACCACCTTAGCTCTTGCCGCGGTTCTTGGCAGGGAGGTGGAGGTGTTCAACATCCGAGCCAACCGCCCGAAGCCGGGGCTGGGGGTGCAGCACGCCCACGGTGCTCGTGCCCTGGCGCTGATGTGCGGGGGCAGGGTGGAGGGAGCGGTGCCCGGCTCAAAGCTCCTGCGCTTCACCCCGGGTGGCACCTGGAGGCATGAGGTCAGGGCAGACACGGGCACCGCTGCCAGCATTTCCCTCCTTATTCAGCTCCTTCTCCTTCCAGCGGTGTTTGCACCCCATGAGGTAACCCTGAGGCTGTGCGGGGGCACGGACGTGCGCTGGGCGCCCAGCATTGACTACGTCGCCAAGGTGCTCCTGCGGGTGCTCGGGCGCATGGGTGTGGACGCCTCCCTCAGGGTGGATGCCAGGGGTTACTACCCCCAGGGCGGGGGCAGGGTGAGGCTCAGGGTAAAGCCCGCACGGGTGCTTGAGAGCTTCAGAGGCGGGGAGAGGGGGCGGCTTGTGGAGGTTGGGGGGATAGCCCACGCCTCCAGGCTTCCGGGGCATGTGGTGGAGAGGATGAGCGCCGCTGCGTGCAGGGTGCTGGAGGAGTTCTCTCCCAGGGTGGAGCTGGAGCGCGGGGAGCACCCTTCCAGAGGTGCAGGTATAACCCTGTGGGGGGAGTTTGAGCGCACCACCATGGGCGCCTGCGCCCTCGGGGAGCCGGGGAAGAGGGCGGAGCTGGTGGGAGCGGAGGCGGCGCAGGCGCTGCTGCGCGAGCTTAGGAGCGACGCCACCGTGGACGTCCACCTGGCTGACCAGCTGGTGCCCTTCATGGCCCTCGCCAGGGGCACCTCGGTGTTCTTAGTAAGGGAGGTGAGCTCCCATCTCCGCACCAACCTGCGCTTGGTTGAGCACCTCCTTGAGGCGGGGGTTGCGGTGGAAGAGGAGGGAGGGGTGGTGAGGGTTGAGATAGAGGGCGTGGGGTACGAGAACCCCCGCCTCGGCGGATAAAGTATTTTTAGGATGCCGGACAAGGTTTTTCCGATGAGCAAGCCCAGGGAGAAGCAGAGGTTTGTGCTGGATACCACCGCTCTCACGGATGCGGAGCTGAGAAGGGAGGGGGAGGAGCTGTGCGATGCGGTTGCCAGAACCCTCGGGCTCATAGCCGATGCCAGGATAAAGCTGAACATCTCCTGCCACATACCCTTCCCCTCGGTGTACGAGGAGCTGGTGCAGTTCCTCAGGAGGTACGGGTGCGATGACGAGCTGGTGGTGGAGGTGGACACCTGGCTGGTGAAGAAGACGCCCAACAGGTTTGAGGTGAAGATTCCCGCTGAGGTCTTCTACGAGTACGTTAAGGACATGAGGGAGCGGATGAACAGGGGGATGAAGGTGGCGGAGCACTGCATCTGGCGTGCAGCCGAGGAGGCGACCACCCTGGCGCAGAAGAGGCGGGAGAGGGAGGACATAAAGCTGGAGTCAACGGGCAGGATTATCAAGGAGTTCAGGGCGAAGTACAGGAACGCCCTGAGGTACGGAACCCTGGACAGCGCACCTGACCTGGACGTGCTCCTGCTCGCCAAGGAGATGGACGCGGGTGTGGTGGCGAGCGATGAGGGTATAAAGAAGTGGGCGGAGCGCTTGGGGCTGCGCTTCGTTGAGGGCACCAGCTTTCCCAAGATGCTTGAGGAGTACCTCAGGCACCTGCATCACGGGTAGAGGAGCTGCCTGAGCTCCTCGGCGGCAACCTCCTTGCGTATCTCCTCGCGTATCCTGCGCTGCAGGTACTCAATAACACGCTTCGCCTCGTTCAGCTTCTCGTGCTCCTTCATGAGCTCGGAGTGAATCTTCCTGAGCTCCTCCACCCTGGCGCCGCTGCTCACCTCCAGGGTCTCCTCTATGCGGAGCAGCAGGGACGCCAGGTTGGGGAAGGCTTCAAGCACCTGCGGGTTTATCCCGGGGAGGAGCCTCTCTATCCTGAAGTGGTGGGGTGATATCCTAACCTCTATTATAACGTCCTCCGCGATGGTGTAGTACTTCCTGGGCCTGCCCTTCTCTATCTTCTCCACGCGGGTGTCAAGTATGCCAGCCTGCCGCATCAGCTCAAGGTGCTCAATCACCGCCTTCTGACCTATCCTGAGGGTCTGGGAGAGCTCGCTGATGTAGCAGGGGCGCTCCGAGAGGAGCTGGAGGATTTCCCTCCGGGTCTCGTTTCCGAGCATGTTGAGCAGGAGCTCCAGCTTCACCTGCTTCATATTCTGCTCCCGCAGGGTTAACGATTTAAAAGCTACCCCCGAGCTTTGATAGCCGCCTGAGGTACCTCTCTATGCGCTCCTCACTGCCCAGCACACCCTCCAGGAAGTCAACCTGCCTGAGGTGCTCAAGGCTGGCGAACTCCCGCCGGC
>WANG01000126.1 GCA_015521945.1 Candidatus Hydrothermarchaeota archaeon | reverse complement strand
GACACCTCACTCACACCCACGCCTTGAGGCATAACCCTGCATCACGTTACCCTGCAGGAATGCTTTGGATGAAGCTTGAGATATCCGTGCTGGGGCTGCTCATAATCCTGCTGTGGGGCTTCTGGGGCTTCCTGTACAAGTACGGGGTCATGAAGCTGGGGCTCCTTCCCACCCTTCTCGTAACCAATCTCGTTTACATGCTGACCAACTTCATCATCCTCCTCTACCTCTACCGCCGCGGCGTTGCGGTTCCCCTGTCCACGCCCACCCTGCTGGTATCCGCGGGCACCATCTCCGGCGTTCTGGCGTCCATCCTCTTCCTGGTTGCTCTGGAGAAGTATCCGGGGAGCATAGTGGTGCCCCTCACCGCCCTCTACCCTGCCGTCACCACCATCCTGGCGGTTCTCCTCATAGGCGAGAGGATAAGCCCCATCAACGCTCTGGGCATACTCCTCGCCCTTGTGGCGGGCTACCTCCTCACCAGGTAAACCTTTATTACCCCCTCTCCCCAGGTATGCACATGCTGGTAGGCGTGCTCTCCGACTCCCACGACAGGGTTGACATGCTGAGAGAGGCGGTGGAAGAGCTGAGGCGCAGAGGGGCGCGGCACCTGCTCCACGCAGGCGATGTGGTGTCCCCCTTCGCAGCCTCCGAGCTCACCAGGCTCGGGGCACCCGTGAGCGCGGTCTTCGGCAACAACGACGGTGAGAGAGGGGTGCTGAGGGAGAGGCTTCCCGGCATCTCCGACTTCTTGGAGCTCACCTTGGAGGGCAGGAGCATAGCCCTGTACCACGGCACCTCACAGGAGCTCACCAGGGCAATAGTTGAGAGCGGCAGGTACGACCTGGTGGTAACGGGGCACACCCACCGTGTGCACACCGAGCAGGTGGGCAGAACCCTCTGGCTCAACCCCGGGGAGCTCTGCGGATACCTCACCGGGAGGTGCACCCTGGCTGTGGTTGAGCTGCCCACAATGAAGGCTGAGGTGATTGAGCTGTGAGGTGCCTGCTGGGCTTCACCGGCGCCTTCCTGCTCGCCCAGGGAATTCTCAGGTTGGCCTTTTCCCAGCCCTTGGCGGGCCTCTCAGCCCTCGCAGCGGGAGCCGTGCTGCTTGCCGCCGCAGGTATGGCGAGGAGCAGCAGCCTTCCCGAGTCCCTCGCGGGGTACCTCCTGGGGGTTCTCGTAACCCTTGCAACCATAGCGCTCTACCCCATGCAGATGGGCTAAGCCGACGCCGCTCTCGCCCTGCGCAGGCTGCTCAGCAGGTAAATCAGCATAAACCCTATGAACATCGCCGTACCCGCGCGCTGGGCAATCCCAAGGAGGTACAGCACGCTCGTTCTGGAAGGCTCCCTCCCGGGCTCAACAATCAGCGCCTCTCCAACACCCGGAATCGCCAGCGGCTTCCCGGCTATGGTGACCGCCTTTCCGAGAATTCTATTCCTGGGCACCACCCAGGGGTCAGGCGCGGGCATGGCATCCCCCTTGGTTACTATCCCCTCGGGAGTAACCTCATACACCCTGTGCAGCACGTACTGCCTCCTCTCCACATCCCTCTCAATGAACCCGGAGAAGAGGATTATGTCCCCCACCTCGGGGTCCTTGGAGAGGGTCTGAACCAGCACCAAGTCCCCCTTCTCCAGCACGGGGTACATGCTGTTTCCCAGCACCACCGCAAAGAAGAACACCTTGGAGAGTATTATGTAGCCGCTCAGCAGGTAGAGGATTGTCACCAGGAAAACGCCCTGCATGCTCGGCGCCTCTCTCCTGCCGAGCATCGCCCTGACCCGCTCCGCCACCATCCTCCTCCTTCTGAGCCCCCTCAGCATCCCCAGAAGCGCCTCCCCAGCTCTGGCAACCGCCCGCCTCCCGCCCGATGAGAAACCCGCAAAGATACCCAGGAAAACAGCCAAGTAGAACAGCAGGGTCTGCTGCATGAAGTCCATAGCAGGTGCCCCAAGGGTAACGTTGATAAAGCTCCTGGCTCACCCCTCGCTCCACCTCTTCAGGGCGGCGCAGCAGAGCTCAACCGCCAGCCTCATGTCCTTCCTGCTCGCCACCTCCACCGGGGAGTGGAGGTACCTTGCGGGCACCGAGAGCACCCCTGCAGGCACTCCCGTCTTGGTCAGGTGTATGCTGGTGGCATCCGTGGTGCCCCTCTCCACAACCTCCAGCTGGTACTCTATCCCCTCCTCCTCCGCGGTGCCGACCAAGAGCTCTCTGACCCTGGGGTGGGTAATCAGCCCTCTCCCCCCCGCATCCGCCACCGTTACCACAACCCCCGAGCCGAGCTTAACCCTGCACTCCTCCTCCTTGACACCCGGGAAGTCCCCAGCGGAGGTGGTCTCAAGCACTATGGCGATATCGGGCTCAACCCTGTAGGCAGCGGTGCGCGCCCCCTTGAGACCCACCTCCTCCTGCACCGTTGCAACCGCGTACACCTGGGCATCAATCTCAATGCGCTTCAGCACCTCAACCAGCGCCCAGCACCCAACTCTGTCATCAAAGGCTTTGCCGGTAACCAGCTCACCCCCGAGCTCCGCGAAGCTCCTCTCAAAGGTTACGAAGTCCCCCACCCTTATCCCCAGCTTTTCAGCCTCCTCCGCACTTCCAGCACCCACGTCTATGAACATGTCCTCCAGCTTCACCGGCTTCTTCCTCTCCTCCTCCTTAAGCAGGTGGGGCGGCTTTGAGCCTATCACCCCCCTTACCGCACCCCTTGAGGTGTGCACCAGCACCCGCTGGTTGAGCAGGCACTGCTCCACCACCCCGCCGAGGGGCATGAAGCGCAGGTAGCCCTTGGTGTCCACATGCTTAACCATCAGCCCTATCTCATCCATGTGGGCTGCCAGCATAACCCTCCTCTCACCCGAGCCCTTCCTGGCTATCAGGTTGCCCAGGGCGTCAACCTCCACGGAGTCGCACACCCTCTCCAGCTCCTCACTGAGAAGGGCGCGGACCTCCTCCTCGTAACCCGGCACACCGTGAGCCTCGCTGAGCTTTCTGAGCAGCTCCATACCACCACCTGAGAGAGGTACGAGCCCGGTGAAGATAAAGATTGTGCAGGAGCCTCCCTCAGCCTCTCAGGGTCTTCGCCCCTTCACCCGCCTCCACTGAGCCTCACCCAGTGCCCGGCTCTCCTCAGCGCCCCCTCCTTATCCTCCCTGCGGGCAAAGTGCAGGTGGAGCACGTGCTCCCTCCCCAGCCCCGCTCTGCGCTTCACCTCCCTCAGGACGCCCACCCTCTCCCTGGCTTTAGGCGGGGTGCTGGTGAGCACCAGCAGGTCAACATCCCCAGCCCTGTGGGGCTCGCCCCTCGCCAGGCTTCCAATCAGGTAAACCTCCGCATCCCCGTAGATGTCCTCTATGCACCTCACCGCCCTCTCTATCCACTCCCTCCACCCCCTCACGCACTCCTCCCGCCTGCACAGGCAGGCGTCCACGTACTCCTCAATCCTCCTCCCCCTGAGCCGCCTGTACCCCAGCTCAACCGCGAAGGCGCCCAGAAGCATGGAGCCAAGCACACCCACGGATGCGGGGGAGGTGTTAGCCATCCTGTACAGCAGCACCAGCAGGGCAGCGAGGCACATGGCAGCTCCCAGAGCAGGTGCCAGGGGGTTTATCCTCAGGCTCCTCCTCAGCCTGAAGGCGGCGAGGTTCACAAACATGAACACCAGCAGGAAGCCGCCGCTCCCTGCTGTTGATATCAGCTCCAGGCTTGCGGTGCTCGCCAGCAGTACGGCGAGCAGGCTTATCACCACGAGCCCCTCGTACGCCTGCCTCCACACCCTCCTCTCCACCGCCTCGGGGAGCTGCCCGTACTTTGCAACCACGTAGCTCGCCCTTGCGGTTCCGTACAGGGTTGCATTAATCGCCGAGCTCGTTGACACCAGCGCCGCGATGGTTACCAGCAGGAACCCCGCCTTTCCCAGGGCAGGCTCAGCCGCCATCGCCAGCGCGTAGTCCCTGGCTCTGATAATTTCCTCAAAGGGCAG
>WANG01000125.1 GCA_015521945.1 Candidatus Hydrothermarchaeota archaeon | reverse complement strand
GTGAGGAGGAGGGGGTGCCAGAGTCAAGCTACGCCCTCCTTGAGACCTCCGCCGCCGTGTGGGCTCTCTCCGAAGCCTACCTCAGGGGGGTTATCGGGGGCAGGGAGGCTGAGAGGGGGATTATCAGGGGGGGAGACGCCCTGCTCAGGAAGCTTGAGGTGCTGAGCTCCTTCACCTACGCCTTCGGGCTGAAGCCCAACGCCATAGGCTACGCCGCCCTCGCCCTGGAGCGAGCCTCAAGAGCCGCAGACGCCATGGGGGAGCACGAGAGGGCGGTGAGGTACAGGAGGAAAGCCGCCGAGGTGGGGAGGGGGCTGCTTAAAATGCAGGAGAAAAGCGGTGCCTGGAGGGACGGACCCTACCGCCTCGCGAGGGACTGGCGAAGGGTGAGCACCGCCTATCAGAGCATGGCGCTCTCGGGGCTTGTTGCAGGGTACGCGAGCACGCCTCCGGGGGAGAGGGGGAGGCTTAGAGCCGGCGTGGTTGCGGGGCTTGAGTTCTTAACCAGCCTTAAGAGGGGGGAGGGGTACTACGGGGTGCTCTACCCCAACGGCACCCTCGCGGGAGACGGTACAGCGATGGCTGCCCAGGCGTTTGCCATAGCCAAGAGCTACGGCTTCCCCGCACCCTGCGCGCCTCCCCCCGAGAGCACCGCCTGGGACCCGAACCTCGCCTTCGCCACCAGCAGGATGCTGGAGCTGGCTACCGCTCCTCGCCGCCCTCCAGGCCACGGGAGATGAGGCTGAGTATCTTCTCCTGAGCCTGAATGTACTCCTTTATCTGCCTGTCTATGTAGGATATCGCCTTCTCAGTGGGAACGTACAGCTTGGTCTTGTTGTCCGACTTTATAACCGTCTTCAGGTAGCCGTCCTTCTCAAGGGAGTAGAGTATGGGGTACACGGTGCCCTGGCTCAGCAGCACGTTGAAGTTCTCCACCAGGCTCTTTATTATGTCAAAGCCGCACATGGGGCGCTGGCGCAGCATGGCGAGAATCAGGAAGTGCAGCGCCTTCTTCACGCTGTGCTCCATTATCTCCGAGGATATCACCTCTATGCGGGGGATGTGCACGGGCTTTGCACGCCTGTTGTGGAACACCATGGAAGTCTTGCCCTCCTGGGTGGTGAGCATAACTCTGTCGTGCATCTTTATAAGCTCATTCACGAAATCCTGGGTGAGGTAGTTCAGGTTGAAGGAGCTTATGGTGGCAGCCTCAACCCCCTCCAGCAGCCCGTGAATCCTGCGCTCCAGCTCCATGACCTCCCCCGCGAGCTCCTCCCTCACCCTCCCGTAGTCTATGAGCAGGTTAATACCGGAGTCCCCGCACCTCTGCACCTCCTCCTGCACCAGGGTGAAGAACTCCTGCAGGTCCTCGCTCTTGAGCATCTTTATCTTGCCCCGTATCAGCTCCACCTCCCTGACCCCCTCCAGGTCATCAAAGCTGTAGCGGTACTTCTCCATGGGGTAGGCGTAGATGCACACCCTCCCCCTCTCAAGCCCCGCCTTCAGAAACGCCTTCAGGATGCGGTAGCGCTGCTCCTCCTTGGAGTCGTACAGGTAGAGGTCATGCCCCCGCTCGTAAAAATCACTCACGAAGTACACAGGGGTTTCCTGCTCCTTCCTCGCCTTCCTCATCACTAACCTCCTGACAGAGGCTGCTGCCTCTCAACCCTTCCTGTAGCCCAGGCTCTCCAGGAACTTCTCTATCTCCTCGCCGCAGTCGCCCTCAAGGCTGAAGATGATGTTGCTCTTCATCCAGTCAAGCTTGTTGCCTATGTCAAAAACCCTGCCCGGGTAGATGTAGCCAACAACTCGCTCGCCATCCTGAATCAGCCGCCTTATGGCGTCGGTGAGCTGTATCTCGTTGCCGTAGCCCCGCTGACCCTCGGCGAGGTACCTGAATATCTTGCTGCTCAGTATGTACCTGCCGGTTATGGCGAGCCTTGAGGGTGCCTCCTGTGGCTCGGGCTTCTCAACCACATCCGCAAGCTCGTAAACCTTATCATCCAGCTTCTCGCCCAGGGCGGCAATCCCGTACTTCCTGGTCTCCTCCTCCGAGACCTCCTGCAGGGCTATGACGCTCGCCCTGTAGCGCTTGTGTATCTCAAGCATCTCGTTCATGCAGGAGGGCATGGTTATCACGTCGCCCAGCAGCACCGCGAAGTAGGCGTTGCCCACGAACTCCCTCGCCTGAAGCACCGCGTGCCCCAGCCCCAGAGCCTCCTTCTGGCGGAGGTAGGTTATGTTCGCCAGCTCGCTTATGCGGCGTATCTCCTCAAGCTGCACCAGCTTGCCCGCCTCCTGCAGGAACTGCTCAAGCTCAGGTGCGCGGTCAAAGTGGTCCTCTATGGCACGCTTGCCCCTGCCCGTTATTATGAGGATGTTCTCCAGCCCCGCATCCAGCGCCTCCTCAACCACGTACTGAATCACGGGCTTGTCCAGCACGGGCAGCATCTCCTTGGGCTGCGCCTTGGTTATGGGCAGGAAGCGGGTGCCGTGGCCTGCAGCGGGTATTATCGCCTTGAGCTCGGTCCCCCTGCCCTCGTACTTTTCAAACACCGCCATGAACTTCAGGGTCGTGCTCCCGGTGTTTATCACCTGGTGGAAGGTGTCCTTCGGCACGGTGAAGATATCACCTGCAGAGGCGGGATACTCCTGCTCTCCCAGCTTTATCTTCCCCTCCCCCTCAAGGAAGTAGTAAACCTCCTCGCTGTCCTCGTGGTAGTGCCCAGAAGTGCTCTTTCCCGGAAACAGCTTGGTCATTGACAGAACAAGGTTGTCCATCTCTATATCGTAAACCTCGTACCTGTCGTCCTTCTTTACAAGCCGCCCTTTTCTCTCAAGCTCCTCAGCTCTGATGCGCATGGACTAACTTTCACGGCGGGTGCCTTATATCTTTTGCGATGCACCCGGGTGCACTTGGCGCTGGTGCGGGTGCGTGAAATAAAAAAAGAGAGGGGGGGCTTACCTGCCACCCAGCCCGTGTGCCCTGCCTGCGGGAGCGTTGTTGTTGTCGGTGTTGTTGTCCTCCTGCATCATCATGCGCATTCTGAAGCCGTGCTTTCTCATCTCCTCGGCGAGCTCCCAGCCGAGCTTCCTCGCGCCCTTGTGCTCCATCTCCCGCTCTGCATCGTCAACATGGCGCCTGTAGTTGCCCACGATTATGCCCTCGTATATCCTCAGCGCAGCCTCGGCGTTCGCCTTGGCAGCCACAGCCATGCCGAAAGCCATACCGTAGTTCCCGTCCTCAAAGGCGTCCTCGGCAGCCTCAAGGTGCCTCTTTGCCCTTATCAGCAGGCGCAGCGCCGCCACCTTCCTGCCATCAAGCTCCTCGTAGCTCAGGTTCTCCACGTTCAGGGTCTCCTCTGCCCTCTCTATCGCCTCCTCCGCTCTCTCTATGGCTCTCTTTGCCCTCTCCCTTGCATCCACCTGGGTCTCGTTGAACTTCTCAACCCCCTTCTCCCTGAGCCTTTCCCTGAGCCTCTCCCGCATCATGAGGGGAGCGGGCACCAGCATGACCTCCCTGCAGGTGAGGTTGCTCAGGGTCTCTTCCACCTCCTCGGGCACCTCGTCGGGCTTGACGAAGAGCAGGGGCATGCCCATCCTCATGGCTTTCTCAAGCGCCTCCTGGATTCCCTCCTCGTCATACCCGTACACCATGACAGCCCTCTCAGCGGTGCCCCAGAGCCTCGCAACCAGAGCGGCGGTGTGGTACCTGTCCCTCCCCGCAAGGCGCCTCACCTCAACATCAAGCACCTCCTCAGCGTCCGGCACCGCAACCTCTCCGCCAACCACGTACACCACCTGGGCGCCGCTTGCCTCAATCTTCTCCACAGCCTCCTGGCTCAGGGTGCCCCAGGGGGTGACCACCAGCGTGGCATCCAGCTTCTCCGCCAGCACCCTCGCCACTGCCAGGTCTGCGGGATTGTCGGACACGAGCACTGCCACCTGCTCCTGTGCAAAAACAGGCACACTCAGGAGCAGAAGCATCGCAATTGCATACGCAAACCCCTTCACTTTCTCACCTCCGCATATAATCTTAGTTTTACAATATTTAAAATATCCTGATAAACGCTTTCACCCCCGTGCACACCCGCTCACCTCACCCTTCAAATAAATTTGAAAAGCTTCACAAGTCTTCACTTCTGTTCATCCGCATGCGCATCCTGCTTTTTTGGTATATCAACAATGAAAACCGAGCCTTTCGGCGAGTTGTCTTCAACCCAGATGCTTCCACCGTGCATCTCCACGATGCTCTTGACTATGGCGAGACCCAGTCCAACCCCCCTGACGCCCTCCTTCTCCCTCCTCCAGAACCTCTCAAAGATGAGCTGCTTGTGCTCATCCGGTATCCCCTCTCCGTAGTCCCTGACCATTATCCGCACCCTTCCGTCCCTCTCCTCCCCCTCCACGATCACCTCGTGCTCCGAGTACTTCAGGGCGTTGGATATCAGGTTGAGAAACACGTCCTCCATGAGGTCGTCCACCTCGGCGTGGAGCTCCGGCAGCTTCAGCTTTATCCTGTGCTGCTCCTCGGCAAAAACGCCCTTCACCGACTCAAACATCTCCCGCAGGTTCCGCTCCCTGAAGCTCATGGCGGTGCCCTTCTCAAGGCGTGCAAACCTCCTGGCGTCTTCCAGCACCTCCTCTATCTTTCTTACATTTCTGTTGATTATCCCGAGAATCTTGAGCTTCTCAGGGTCCGTCTCCTTCTCAGCCAGCAGCGTGGAAAAGCCTCCAATTATTGAGACGTAGTTTGAGAGGTCGTGGCACATTATATCAAGAAACACCCTCTTCTGGGTGTTTGCCTGCTCCAGCTCCTCCATGGTGCTTCTGAGCCTCTCCGCCATGGTGCGGAAGGACTCTGCAAGGCTCTCAAGCTCGTCCCCCGTTCTGACCTCCGGAACCTCGGAGTACTCACCCCGGCTTAGCTTCTTGGTTGCCCTCTTCAGCCTCTCAACAGGACCCACGATGCTGGCGGTGAAGAATATGGCTATTATCACCACGATTATTATGACGTATATGGTGTAGGTGACCGCCTCGCGTAGGGTCTGCTCAAATATGGAGTAAACCAGCTCCTCCTGCAGCCCCGCCTGGTTCACGAGCTCCTGGAGAGCCATGTAGTTTACCAGGGATATTCTGGCACCCACTATCACGAGGGGGAGAATGGAGAGGAGCAGGAAGAGCACGAAGACCTTGGTGAAGAGCTTCACCCTCATACCGCCTCACCCAGCAGCACCAGCAGGGTTACCACAGCCCAGCCCGCGTAGGCGGCATGCAGGTACCTGAGGCGGGCGGTCTCAAGGCTTCCCATGTGGATGCTCAGGCCTATGCAGGCGAGTGCCATGCTGAAGGCGAAGGTGGCGAAGGGGCTGAGAAGCATCGCAACAGGCTTAAGGGGCTCCACAAAGGAGAAGAGCACCGAGAGCACGAGGAAGGGCGGTATGAAGAGGGGGAAGCTCGGCCTGCCCCGCAGCAGCCAGGGCACCGCCACCGCTGCCGCCGCTATCATGCTTATCCTTATCCCCTTGAATGCCAGGGCTGTTTCCTCAACTCCCCCGTAGGAGCTGGCTATCTTCACCAGCCCCGTCTGATGCAGGGTTGCACCCGCAAGGAAGGCGTAGCTCTCAGGAGACATGCCGAGCACGTCCTTGAGTATTGGGGCTATCATCGCCCCCGTGAGCCCCACGGCGGTTATGGTCATTATCGCTATTGATGCCTCCTCCTTCTTTGCCCTTATCAGGGGGGAGAGTATGGCTATCGCAGAGGCACCGCACACCGCAGAGCCCGTGGCGATGAGGGCGGTGAGGCGCCTGCCCATGCCGAGCTTCATGCCCAGGGTGAATATCACCAGGAAGTACAGGGTCATGACCCATATTATCTCAATTATCCTGTTCACGCTCGCCATGCCAAAGGTGTAGAGGGGTATCTTCGCCGAGTAGAGGATTATGCCCGCGGGTATGGTGAACCTGACGAGGGTGGTTATGGCACCGTAGCTCAGCCTCTCACCCCCCACCAGCGCCCTCGTGCTCATGCCCAGGAGCAGGGACAGAAACAGCGGGTCTATGAACTCAAACCTGATGGAAGTAACGTAGGCGAGGATGGCAAGAAACATTGCCACTACCGATATCAGCAGCAGGTTTCTGATGCTCCTGTCCACATCCTCCTGCATCTGCGCCCCCTGATGGGTTTGTGGGATCACCGTGATGATTCTCTATTGCTCCGGTAGCTATAAATACCTTTGGGTAGTGAAGTCAGAGGGATGCAAAATTGCTTTTAATAGCCTCTGCAGGAAAATGCAGAGAGATTGCATGCCCGAACTCTGAAAAGCGCTGGTAAAACCGGGTAAAATCAAAAAAGCTCAGGGTGTGGTGCTGCTCAGGGCATCCACCACACCGTACCCGTACAGGTAGTCCCTGCCGGGAGCACCCAAGTCGCGTGCTCTCGCGTCCATCCAGGCGCGCACCTCTGGGGCATCCCACGCACCGTTTCCGTTGAGGTCGTAGGAAGGCGCCACCTGGGTTATGTCGGTGGAGAGCACCAGCGCCGCAACTCCAGAGACGTGGGGCGTGGCTGCGGAGGTTCCGCTGGCGGTGTAGTACCCTCCACCCGCCCAGGTGGAGTACACGTCCACCCCGGGAGCCGAGAGCTCAACCGCCGGACCGCTGGAGCTCCACTCGGGAACGGCGCCCGAGGAGTCAACGGCGCCAACGGCGATAACGCACGGGTACCTGGCGGGGTACTCCACCTCATCCGTTGCTGCAACGCCATCGCCGCTGTTTCCCGCGGCTGCCACCACGAGCACCCCGCTCTCATACGCCCTGTGCACAGCGTCGTGGAGCGCCTGGGACTCCTGGGGCGAGCCCAGGCTCATGGAGATGACCTGCATCCCGTTGGCAACCGCCCACTCAATCCCTGCTATCACCCAGCTCTCGTAACCCCTGCCCCTCCAGTCAATGACCTTGACCGCATACACCCACGCCTCGGGGGCTACCCCTATCACGCCGGCGGAGTTGTCGGCTGCCGCAATAACCCCTGCGACAAAGGTGCCGTGACCGTGGTCGTCATCCCAGGCGGTGGGGTCTGCCGGAAGCCTGGGCGACCTGGAGACGAAGTTAACGCCCCCCTTCAGGTTGGCAACCAGGTCTGGATGGTCACGGTCTATGCCCGTGTCAAGCACCGCAACCTTCACACCCCTGCCGGTGGGGGCGCCGGCGTCCAGGCTGAGGTCTCCATCGGTGTCCCACACCTGATTCGCACGAACGTAGGCAACACCCCAGGGCACCACCTCAGAGGGCTGCACGGGCTCGGAGGGCTCGGGAGAGGGTCTCCTGGAGCGGGAGGAGCGCAGGAGCCTCACCTCGGCGTCCTCCTCCACGTAGGCAACACCCCTGGAGGTGCGCAGCCTCCCCATGGCGCTTTCAGGAACAACCGCACTGACGGCGGGAATTATGGAGTAGGTCCGCAGCACCCGCCCCCCGTGCCTCTTGATGAGCTCTGCATCGGGCTTATCCTTGAAAACAACAATCACCCTCTTCTGGGGCTCTCCTGCCGCGCCGTACGCTCCCGATATGCCCGAAACGAGCACCAGCAGGAGCAGCGCCACACCAAGACGCCAGCCCAACCTGCCTGCCTCCTGCCTCTCCGGCAGTATTTAACGAAACTTTAACATCGTTCACATATCCTCAAGCATCTCCTCAAACTCTTCCAGGTGCCACTCCTCCTCCCTGAGGATGTGCTCAAGCCTCTCCCTCACCTCGGGTATGTCTATGGCGGAGATGTGCTCCCTGTACTGGGCTATCGCCTCCTTCTCCAGCTCCACGACCCTGCGGACGAAGTCCTTGGGGGAATCCCCCCCGAAGTCCAGCTCCCTGTGGGTCATGCTCGGCCTGCCACCCAGCTCAACTATAAGCTCGGAGAGCCACTCCGCATGCCTCATCTCATCCAGGGCTATCTCCTCCAGCTCCCTCGCAGCCTTGCACGCCTCATCTCCCGAAACTATGGCGTTCCGCATGTACACGAGTATTGCCTCAATCTCGCCGCTCAGGTCCTGGTTGAGAAGCTCAACAACCTCTGCCTTTTCCACACTTCCACCTCCTGCATCTCCTGTGTTTGGGGGCGCATAAAAAAGTTGTGCCGCTTGGCAGGCATGCAGTTGCACATTGAGCATCAGAACTCCGCGTTCAGCAGCTTCTTCAGCACCGGGGAAACCAGCAGAGAGCTCAGGATGTACCACCCCAGCCATCCCAGGGTTGTGCCGTAGAAGGGCAGCTCAAAGGGCAGGTGCACCACCGGCGTATTCTGGGGCATTACGTACCTCAGCCACGAGAACAGCAGCAGCAGTGGCAGCATGGTGTACAGCATCGGCTTAAAAGCATTCGCCATCATCTCCCGCTGGAGCTCAAGCATCTCACGGTTTATCTTCACCATCTTCTTTGAATCCTTCTCCCTCTGCGCCTCCTTCAGCTTCTCCTGCAGCTGCGGCATTCTCTCCCTTATACGCCTCATCTTCTCCCTGTCAACCACCCTGCTGGTCACCAAGGTTATAAAAAGCGAGACAAGGGTTGAGATGATGAAAATCCCCACCATGTAGCTGTGCTCCCCGCCTATCTTGAACACCACCCCCAGGGTGGAGTTCATCACCGCATACACCGGCTCCAGCGCCTTCAAGCTATATACACCTCGCCAGCTTATCCCCCGCCTCCTCAAGCATGTTGGTGCGATTCTCCACTATCTCCACCGTGGCACCCGTGAGCATTGCGCACGCCATCGCCATCGCCCTGTTCATGCTCTGGTGCAGCTCAATCTCCTCCAGCGTATCCTCATCCCTCTGCCTGGTCTCATCTCCAGCCCTTCTCTCCTGTATCTCCTCGGGTGAAGCCTCAATCAGCACAATTCTCGCGGGCTTGAGCTCCTCCAGCACCCAGCTCGGCAGCCCCGGGAGGAAGCCCCTGGGGGTCTTTATGGTGCAGTGGGTGTCCACCACCACGTTCTCCCGCTTGGCAATCTCGGCTATCGCCCTTGCGGCGAGCCTCTGAATGCGCTTCTGCACCTCCGGCTCAAGCTTGCGCATCTCATCCCTTGAGCTCACCAGGTTCTCCCGCTTGGCAATCTCAAACATCTTATCCCCGAAGTTCACCACCTGAAACTTCGTCTCAGCCTTTGCGAGAGCGGTGTTAAGCACCGTGCTCTTACCCACGCCCGGTATGCCCGTAACCACCACGCACTTCATCTCGCTCACCTCTAAAACAGGTCGCCAACAACCCTTCTGAGCATCGGATGAATCTCCATAATCTGGTGCTTCGCAATCTCCTCGTACAGCCTGTAGAGTATGCCAACGGTCAGGAGCACCCCCGTACCTCCTCCCAGGGCACCCGTGAGGTCCCCCAGGGCTGCGAGGGCGCCCACCGAGGCACCGCCCAGCACGGTAACCGCCGGTATGTACCGCTGCAGCACCCTCTCAATAATCCTGATATCCCCCCTGAACCCCGGGATTTTCATGCCACCCTGCTGTAGCTGCCTCGCGACGGTTTTGGCATCCATGCCGGCAGTTTCAACCCAGAATATGGAGAACAGGACAGAGAGGATGATGAGCAGGAAGGTGAACACAACCGCATGCACGGGATCAAAATCCGGGGTGTAGATGGGCCTCGGGAAGGTGAAAAATCGCACAACACCCGTGGCAACACCCGTTGCCTGGTCTATGGTGCCCAGTACTGGGTACCCCACCTTCTGGAGCATAGCCGCCCAGAGCTGCACGTTGGCCATGAGGATGCTGGCAAAGATAACTGGGATGTTGCTGGCGTATATGAACTTTATCGGGTACCTCCCCCTTGCCCCCCTGAACCTGCCGTAGGTCAGGGGAATCTCCACCCTCATGCTCTCAAAGTACACCACTATAGCAAACACCACCAGGGTGCCGAGCAGGGGGACCAGGGAGAAGAAGTCGGGGTACCCGTTGAACAGGGTGTACAGGAACTTGGGCACTATTCCCGCGGGTGCACCTCCGCTGAAGAAGGGGTTGAAGCCCCTCCAGGCTATCTCCTCGCACACCCCTGCCGCTATGAAAAGCCCGATTCCCGAGCCGAACCCCCAGCGGGACACCACCTCGTCCATGTATATAACCAGCGCCCCCGCAGCCACCAGCTGGGCAACGATAAGCGCCTGGTACTCCAGCAGGTTCCCCTGAGCCGGCAGCGCCCCCATGGCAACCATGACCACCGCCTCAAAGACCGTGAAGCCGAAGGAGAGCAGCTTCTGGGTGCCCATGTATATCGCCTTGTCCCTGGGGTTGGACAGGTCCAGGTCTATCAGCTTGCCCCCCACCAGTATCTGCAGGATTATGGAGCCCGTGACTATGGGCCCTATTCCCAGGGTCATGAGGGTTCCGAACTTGCTCGCCATTATGGTCTGAAGGGCTCCGAAGTAGTTTACGGCGCGCTCCTCATCAAGCCCGTAGAGCATGGTATTTGCCAGGAGAAAGTAGATGAGCAGCACCACAACAACCCACTTGAAGCGCTGCTTGAAGCTAAGAATCTCCCTCGGACGCTCAACCTCGGGCAGCGACGTGAGGAACCCCTCAAACCTGTGGAGCACGCCCATTCCCTATTCACTCCGGCACCACAGCCTCACCGCCAGCCTCCGCAAGCTTCTCCGCCGCCCTGGCAGAGAAGCTGGACGCCCTCACCACCAGCGCCTTAGTCAGCCTGCCCTCGGCGAGCACCTTAACCTCGCCCATCCCGGTGAGGTCCACCTCAACCCTGCCATCCTCCAGCTCCTTGGCGGCACCCTCTGCCATCAACCTCTCCAAGTTCTCCTCAATCTCACCCAGGTTCAGGGTCACAACCTCCCTTTCCCGCGGGGGCTTAAACCCGCGCCTGCCGAAGTGGTCGGGGGCGTACTTTATCACCCAGGTCCACTTGCCCTTGTGGGTGCCCGCCATGCCCCTGCCCCCCCTGTTGCCGGCACCTCTCGCCTTCTTGTGCGAGCCCCTGCCGCAGGTTCTTGAGCCCCGCTTCTTGCGTATCTTCCTGTGCTTGTGCGCCATCTACCGCATCCTCCTGAGCAGCTCTGATATCCTCTCCCCCCTGTACCCCAGGGCACCGCCCTCCGCAAAGCTCCTCTTAATTCTCCTGTGCCCCTTCCTCGGGGGATGCATCCTGAAGACGGGCTTCAGCCCGGGTATGTCGGAAAGCTCTGCCTTGAACTCCACAAAAGCACGGGCAAACTCCTCAATGCTACCGTAGGGTGTGTTCTCCCTGACGTACTCATCGGTGAGCCTCTCCCCGCCCTGCAGCTCCCCCCGCTCCCTGAGCAGCAGCGCCACCTCCTCGGCGCCCACCTCACCCCAGGTGACGTAGTCGTTCACCTTGCGCACCATGCCCATGTAGGTGGGTCTGTCATCAATCAGAACGCAGTGGTTCACCTTAGTGAGCCTGAGCATCCTGAGGGTGTCCTCTATCCTTGAGTTCACCCCCACCCTGCCTCTCACCCTGACCACCGCAAGCCGTCTCATCCGCCTCACCTCGCGCCCACGGTAAAGCCAACCGCCTTAACGGCGCTCTCGTTGAGCTTCATCCTGGTGGTCTTCCTGAGAGCCTCATAGGTGGCACGGGTGGTGTTTATCGTGGTGCGCTTCTCCCCGAAGGCCTTGCTCCACACATCCGAGATTCCAGCCAGGGCGAGTATCTTCTTGCTCACGTCGTTGGTAACCAGCCCCGTGCCCCTGGGAGCTGGCAGGAGGGTCATCCTCACGCTTCCAGCCCTTCCTGTCACGGCGAAGGGCACGCTGTGCCAGGTGCCGCACCCGCACTCCCAGCTTCCGCACCCCCTCGCCACCTGGATGATGTTGAGCTTCGCATCCTTTATCGCCTTGCGTATGGCTGGACCAACCTCCTTAGCCACACCCTTGCCCACGCCCACGTAGCCGTTCTCGTTTCCGACCACCACCGTGGCTCTGAAGCGCATCCTTCTGCCCGACTTGTGCATCCTCTGCACCATGGTTATGTCCAGCACCTCCTCCTTCAGCCCGGGGAGGAGCACGTCAACTATCTCCGGCTCCATTATCCTGAAGCCCCTTCTGAACACCTCTGCGATGTCGGTTATCTCGCCCCTGCTGACCATCTCGCCCAGCCGGGTCTTCGGCACCCACTCAACCTCGTCATTCATCTGCACCAGCCTCCCTGATTCTCTCCAGCACCTCATCAAAGTGCTCGGGCAGATTCTCGGGGTCAAGCCCCCGCTTCAGGTACTCCCCGAAGCGCTGCTCCTTTGCCTCGCCGAGC
>WANG01000124.1 GCA_015521945.1 Candidatus Hydrothermarchaeota archaeon | reverse complement strand
CGTCCCTGCCTGAGGGTGAGCACGCCTCCGCTGCGGGAGCCGAGGAGCTCCTGAGCACGCCCCCGCTGGGATGGATGGAAGAGCTCCTGCACCTCCGCACCCGCATCCGCACCCAGAGCACGTGCCTCGCGGTTGGCCCGCTCCACCCTGCGGGCGGGGTCAAGGATGAGCATGGGCACGGGACACAGCTCAAATGCCTCCTCCAGCATGCTCCCGGGTGCTTCCGTGGGTTTATTCAGGCTCATGCGCGGCAAACAGTATCTCGCCCACTTCTGTTATCCTTATGAACTTCCGCGGCCTGTTGGGGCTGACGTTCACCGTTCTTATCTTCACCACACCCTTGCGCTCCGCCTCTATCAGGGTAACCTCTATGTCCTCACGGCTCAGGCCGAGAGCCTCAGCCAGGCGTATCTGGCACACCTCGTCCCTCTCGCACAGGTTGAAGCCCCTTGCCCTGCACTCCCCGCAGAGGTCCTGGCTCCTGTCCGGCCTGACCTCGGATGCCGGAATGAAACCTATCTCGGTTTTCATGATGTTACTAATTTCTGCAGGGCAACGTATTTATTTTTTCTCTCGGAGTGCAGGATGAGGAGCGGAGGCGTGGTGGATGATACACAGGAAGGCGTGTGATGTGGAGGAGTTCGTTACCAAGGACGGCTCAAGGGTGAGGGAGCTGATTCACCCCTCCAGCGTGCCCGCGGAGAGGCTCAGCCTGGCTCTGGCGGTGGTTGGGGCTGGAGAATCAACCAGAAGGCACCTGCACAGGCGGAGCGAGGAGATTTACTACGTGCTTGGGGGCAGGGGTGTGGTGCACGTGGGCGGAGAGAAGGCGGAGGTTGAGGCGGGGGATGCGGTGCTGATTCCACCGGGTACGCCGCACTTCGCAGTCAATACGGGTGAGGAGGAGCTCGTTATACTGTGCGCATGCTCTCCAGCTTACTCTCACGAGGATACGGAGCTTCTCTGAGGCCTGAACGCCAGATTGGAGCATGTGCTGGCTTTTATTTAATAAAAGTTGCGTCCGGTATTTGGCGTGCATATACCCGTAGCTTCAGGTGGTTGGATGTTTGAAGAGATTATGCGGCACTGCAGGCAGCGTTTCAGCGGCTTTAAGGGAAATGCGGAGCGCCGCAGGGAGCTCAGAAGCTTCAGGGAGGCTATTGAGAGCACCAGGCGCAGGGGGCTCAATCCCGTTATCGCGGAGGTGAAGTTCCGCTCGCCCAGGGGGGTCATACGTGCCCGCGGGAGCGGCGTGGAGCTCGCCAGAGCCATGGAGAGGGGCGGAGCCTGCGGGATATCCGTGCTCACGGAGGAGAGGTACTTCGGGGGCAGCCTGGAGAGGCTGCGCAGGGTCTCGGAGGCGGTGGAGGTGCCCGTGCTCAGGAAGGACTTCCTGTTCCACCCCGAGCAGGTGGATGAAGCCTACTGCCACGGCGCGGATGGGGTGCTGCTCATAGCAGGGCTGCTCACCGAGGAGGAGCTTGCAGCGCTCGTGCGCAGGTGCAGGGAGCTGGGGGTTGAGGCGCTGGTGGAGGTGCACTCAAGGGAGGATGTGGAGCTTGCCGAGTCCTGCGGAGCGGAGGTGTTCGTGATAAACAACAGGGACATGCGCACCCTTGAGACTGACCTGAGCAGGAGCGAGAGGCTTGCCGGAAGCATAGGGGGTGTGAGAATCTCAGCCTCGGGGGTGTCCTCGCCAGAGGACGTGAGGAGGCTGCTCGCCTGCTGCGACGCGGTGCTGGTGGGCACCTGCATAATGCGCAGCCCCGATGTGGAGGAGGCGACCAGGAGGCTGGTGAATGCCTGAGCTGGAGGCGGGGATGATGGGGGAGGTGCTCCTGCCGGTGGTGCGCAGGATTCCCGCTGCGGGGCTAACTCCTGCTGGAATCTACTCGGTGCTGAGGCGGGAGAAGCCCGCCTTCCTGCTGGAGTCGGCGATAGTGGGTGAGAAGATAGCCAGGTACTCCTTCATAGGGTGCGAGCCCTCCGAGGTTATAGCCCTGAAGGAGCGCAGGCTGAGGATGCTGCGCGGCGGCGCCGAGGAGCACGCCGACAACCCACTGGCGCCCCTGAGGCGCTTCCTGAGGTGCAGGGTTGCCAGCGGGGAAAAGCTGCCCAGGTTCTTCGGCGGGCTCGTGGGATTCCTCGCCTACGATGCGGTGCGCTACTTTGAGGACATAGGAAGTAGCACGGAGGACGACCTGAAGCATGAGGATGCCCTCTTCATGCTCTCCACGGACGTGGTTGCCTTTGACCACTGGAGGGAGGAGGTGCTGCTCATCTCCTGCGCCTCCGGTGAGGAGGGCGAGCTTGGGGATGCAAGGGAGGAGGCTGAGCAGCGCCTGGATGCGCTTGAGCGCAGGGTGATGGAGGCTCGTGGGGTCATGCCTGAGGCTCCTTCAGGGAACGGGGAGGAGGTGGAGCCCGAGAGCAACTTCTCCCGCAGTGACTTTGAGGAGGCGGTGAGAAGAGCCAAGGAGTACATCTACGCGGGCGAGATTTTCCAGGTGGTGCTGAGCCAGCGCTTTGAGGTTCCCTTCTCTGGAGACCCCTTCCGCGTTTACCTTGCGCTTAAGAAGATAAATCCCTCGCCCTACATGTACTGCTTAGAGCTTGAGGACAAGGCCATCGTCGGCTCCTCGCCTGAGATTCTTGTTCGCGTGGAGGGCAGAAAGGTGGTCACCCGCCCGATCGCTGGCACGAGACCCAGAGGCAAAGACGTGGTGGAGGACGAGGCGCTTGCCAGGGAGATGCTGAACGATGAGAAGGAGAGAGCTGAGCACGTGATGCTCGTTGACTTAGGAAGGAACGACATAGGCAAGGTCTCCCGCTTCGGTAGCGTTACCGTGGACGAGTTCATGAGCATAGAGCGCTATTCGCACGTGCAGCACATGGTTAGCAACGTGGTGGGCGAGCTGCGCGAGGATAAGGACGCCCTTGATGCGCTTGAGGCGTGCTTTCCCGCTGGCACGGTAAGCGGCGCCCCCAAGGTTAGGGCGATGCAGATTATAGAGGAGCTGGAGCCCACCCGGAGGGGAATCTACGCTGGAGCGGTGGGATACTTCTCCTTCTCTGGCGACATGGACTTCGCAATAGCGATTCGCACTATAGTCTTCCAGCAGGGTAAAGCCTACGTTCAGGCGGGCGCGGGCATAGTCGCCGACTCTGTTCCCGAGCGGGAGTACGAGGAGACGAGAAATAAGGGCAGAGCCATGCTGCGCGCTATAGCCATGGGGGGCGCTAAATGAGGGTGCTCATTATAGACAACGTGGACAGCTTCGTGTACAACCTGTACCAGTACGTTGGCGAGCTGGGCGCTGAGGTTACAGTGAGGAGGAACAACCTAAGCGTGGAGGAGGTAAGGAGGCTGGAGCCAGAGAGGATAATAATCTCTCCTGGTCCAGGGGTGCCCGAGAAGGCGGGCGTTAGCGTTGAGCTAATAAGAGAGCTTGGCTCACAGG
>WANG01000123.1 GCA_015521945.1 Candidatus Hydrothermarchaeota archaeon | reverse complement strand
GGGTGCCCGCCCTGCAGGAAGGCTGAGCCGGCGGCGGAGAGGGTTGCGCAGAGGCATGCGCAAGACGTCACCTTCCTGCGCGTGAGCGTTGACAGGAGCACTGCCCTTGCGAGCAGGATGGGGGTTACCAGCGTGCCCACCTTCGTGTTTCTCAGAGACGGGAGGGAGGTCAGGAGGCTGGAGCTCGTGCCGAGGGAGGAGGAGCTGGAGCAGGCGGTGCAGGAGCTGCTGGCATAGATTTATCTACAACCTCCGAGCTACCTAACTCACGGTGAGGCCATGAAGGAGATATACCGGGGTAAGGCTAAGACCCTGTATGAGGGAGAGGACGGCACCTGCGTGATGGTCTTCAGGGACGAGCTCACCGCGGGCGATGGCGCCAAGCGGGCTGAGAAGGCTGGCAAGGGAAGCATAAACGCTGAGATTTCTGCAGTTTTCATGCAGCTGCTTGAGAAGAACGGCATAAAAACTCACTTTATATCCTTTGAGCCTCCTGACAGGCATGTGGTCAAGAGGCTGCGCATCCTGCCTGTTGAGGTTATAGTTAGGAACATAGCCACGGGCAGCCTGGTGAGGCGCTACCCCTTCAAGGAGGGCACGAGGCTTGAGCCCCCGGTGGTTGAGTTCTGCCTGAAGAGCGACGAGTACCACGACCCCATGGTAAACGAGGACATCGCCCTGGCTCTGGGGCTGGTTGACACCCCCGAGGAGCTTCAGGAGATGCGCCGCATATCCCTTAAGGTAAACCGGGTGCTGAGCGACTTCCTGCGGGAGAAGGGCATCCTGCTGGTTGACTTCAAGCTGGAGTTTGGGTACGATGATGAGGGCAATCTCCTGGTGGGGGACGAGATTTCCCCCGACACCTGCAGGTTCTGGGATGCGGATACCGGGGAGGTCATGGACAAGGACAGGTTCAGGAGGGACATGGGCAGCGTCATAGAGTACTACAGGGAGGTGAAGCGCAGGGTGTGTGGCTAATGCCGCAGGTGCACGCACATCCCTGAGCTTACACGGCGCACCCCCCGAGGGGTTTCAACCAGGAGGCTTCCGTCCTCTCCGAGGGAGAGGGCGGTGCCAGCTATGCTCTCCTCGAGCCCCTCAATCCTCACCCTCCTGCCCAGGGTGGAGCAGCGCTCCGAGTACATCTCAAGAACCCGCTCCGGCTCCCTGTGGAGCACCCCGTAGAGCTCCTCAAAGCGGTTGAGCAGCCCTGCGAGAAGCTCGCAGCGGTCAACCTTCCGCCCCAGCAGGCGGTGCAGGGATACACCCCCGAGCTCCTCGGGAAGGCTCTCGGGGTTGGCGTTCACCCCGACGCCAGCCACCACGAACCTGATAGCCTCGGGCTCGGCTTCGGTTTCAACCAGCACCCCGCACACCTTCCTCCGGTGCACCATGACGTCGTTGGGCCACTTGAGCACCGCCGGCAGGGCGTACATCTCCTCCACCACCTGGGCGACCCCCAGCCCCAGCATCAGGCTCACCAGGTTTATCCTGTGCAGGGGCATGAGGGGGCGCAGCACTAAGGAGAACCACAGCCCCCCGGGGGGTGAGTGCCAGCTCCTGCCCATCCTGCCCCTCCCGGCGCTCTGGCGCTCGGCGCACACCACCGTGCCCTCGGGGGCACCCGCACGGGCGAGGCGCTTTGCAAGCTCGTTGGTGGAGTCAACCAGGGCATGAAGGTGAAGCTCCCTGCCGAAACGCTCTGTGCGCAGCCCTGCGAGAATCCTGTACCTCAGAAGCCTGTCTGGTGGGCGTATGAGGCGGTATCCCCTGCTGCCCGCCTGAATCTCCGCACCCTCGGCGGCTAAAGCACGAACGTGCTTCCAAACAGCGCTCCTGGTGATGCCCAAGAGGGAGGCTATCTCCTCCCCCGAGACGTACCCGCGCCTCTCCTCCAGGATGCCGAGAATCCTCTCCCGCACCTCTTCGCCGCTCATCAGTGGTGCTCGGGCATCTCCCTGCCCTTGGCGCTGGGATGCACCACGTCCTCTGCGAGTATCCCTATGGCGATCTTGAGCAGCAGGGTGTACACCAGCAGCCCCAGCGCCCAGACAGAGAGGGTTATCATTATCTCCATGAGGGTCGGGTAGTACTCCCAGATCTCACCGATGGGCGTGGGTATGAAGCCGGGTATCACCAGACCCATGCCCTTCTCAATCCAGATGCCAACGAAGGCGAAGATGCAGGCGATGTTGAGGGTCTTGAAGTTCTTCCTGGTTCTCGGGAAGAGCAGCAGAAGCGCGGCGATTATCTCCATGGTTATAGCCGCCCACATGTAGGGCTGGAGCTTGTTGTACACCACGCCATCATGCTCAAGCCCGAAGAACAGGTACTTCAGGGGGGCTATGTGGGAGGTTGCGGCGTAGCCCACGGTGTATATCTCGGAGCCCAGGAAGAAGAGGTTCACCAGCATGGATATGAGAGCTATGTGGGCGAGGGTGAACAGCGCCCTGTCGCTCACCACCAGCTTGCACCCGGGCTGCCCTATGCAGGTGTACCGCCTTATTATCTGGAGTATTATTATCATGAAGGCTGGTCCGGCGGTGAAGGCGCTCGCCAGGAACCTGGGCGCCATGACTGCGGTGTTCCAGAAGGGTCTCGCCGCCAGACCGCCGTACAGGAAGGCGGTGACGGTGTGGATGCTTATCGCCCAGGGTATGGATATCAGTATGAATATCTTTATCCACTTCCTGGGCGGCTCCCGCAGGTAGGTCTTGTAGAGCAGGTACCCGGGTATGAGTATGTTCAGGAACAGGTAGCCGTTGAGCACTATAACGTCCCAGGTCAGCATGCTCTGGGGCCAGTTGGGGGTGCCGGTGAAGGGCATGAGGTGCAGCACCCTGTCAATCCTACCCAGGTCAACCAGAACGAAGGTCAGAACCATCACAAGGGCGCTTACCGCCATCAGCTCCCCGAACACGGTGATGTGCTTGAACTCCTTGTAGTTGTACAGGTAGGCGGGCAGAACTATCATCACCGCCGCCGCCGCAACTCCGACCAGGAAGGTGAAGTTGGCGATGTAGCTGCCCCAGCTCACCTGGTCACGGATGTCGGTGATTATGAGCCCGTACTTGAGCTGGTAGTAGTAGCTGAAGGCTCCGAAGAGAACCATTATCAGCAGGCTCGCCAGCCAGGCGTAGTACTTCCTGCTGCCCGTAAGCGCCAGCTTCACGGAGGTCAGCACAAAGTCTATGAACTTCCTCATCTCACTCACCTCAATCTATGAAGTAGAAGAACTTGGGCTGGGTGCCCAGCTCCTCCTTGAGCCTGAATACCCTCTTCCTCTCAATCACCCGCCTCACCTCGCTCTCCGGGTCAAGAAGGTTGCCGAACTTCCTCGCCCCCACGGGGCAGATCTCAACGCAGGCGGGGTAGCGTCCGTTGCGGGTGCGCTGGATGCAGAAGGTGCACTTCTCCACCACTCCCCGCATCCTTATGCGGTTGCCAAGGTAGTGCATCCTGGGGTTTATCTCCTCCCTGCGGATGTACGGGTCGCTCCAGTTGAACCTCCTCGCCCAGTACGGGCAGGCGGCTATGCAGAACCTGCACCCTATGCACCAGTTGTAGTCCACCACTATTATGCCATCCGGCTCCTTCCACGTAGCCTTTGTCGGGCACACCTTGACGCAGGGGGGACGCTCGCACTGCTGGCACTGGATGGGCATGTAGAACTTCTCCTTCTCCGGCACCAGGGGCGGGTCGTAGTAGTGCTCGCTCTCCTCTAAGTTGATTCCCGCGATAACCTCACCGAAGGTGGTGCGGAAGTCCTTCTTGCTCGGCTTCCCCGGGTGAGCCTCAAACTTCTCAAACTCCAGCACCCTGATCCACTGTATCTCACCCCTCCAGGGCTCCTTCGGGTTCGCCCTGGACTGGTTGTTCTCCCGCACGCAGGCGTAGACGCAGCGCCTGCAGCCGATGCACTTCTGGATGTTGAGGGCATACCCCCAGACCACACCCTTCCTCGGCGGGGTGGTCATTATCTCAACGTCAACACCGTACTTCTCCTTGTGCTGCCTCTCAAGCCTCTCCACAACCCGCTTTCTCTCCTCCTCGCTCATCTCCTTGTAGTGCTTCTGGAAGAACTCCTCAAGGGTTACGTCTATGACAGGGATGCGCAGGTTGGCAAAGGGTATCGCCGCCGCTGCGATGCCAGCCTTCTTCAGGAAGTCCCTTCTGCCCTTATCCACCATTTTTCTACCTCCAGGCAGCATACACTGCAAGTGCCAGACTTATTGCAAGCACAATCAGCGCCATTATCGGGTAGTACGGCATCTCCTTGGGCTCTGGTGGCTTCTCCGGCTTCTTCTCAGGCTTTATCTGCTTGAACTTCGGGTCGTGGGGGTTGTGGCAGTCCGTACATATCGCACCCGGTCTCGGTGAGTCTATCTCTCCAACCCACCTGCCGTGGATGCGCAGCTTCCAGTCCCTGTATATGGTGCCGTGGCACTGCCCGCAGAGCTGGGGTGCGCTGGAGAAGGGTATCTGGGTGCCGTTGGAGAGCTTGAGCATGTCCCTGTTGACGGCGCTGTGGCAGGTGAGGCACCAGAACCTCCCGCCGCCGTGGTTGAGCTTGAACCTGTGGTTGGGCTCCGCAGGAGCACCGCTCAGGTCCCTGGGCTCCGGGTTGGGCACCAGCTGGGCATGGCACACGGTGCACCTGCCACCGGCCTCCCCCTTCTTCTCGGGAAGCTCACCGTACCCCTCAAGGGTTCCGTTGGCTTTGAAGTACTCCCCCGCAGGACCCAGCTCCGGGGGACCGTTGGGGTGGCAAACAATGCAGTTCTCCCCGGTTTCCTGAGCGTACTGGGGGGTTGCATAGCTCAGCGCAACCCCTGCAACCAGCACCATCGCCACGAAACCGAACACACCGCGGAGCACCCTATTGAACATCATGTTCATGACCTCGCGTAATGAGCACCTTTCTAAGGTAATAAAAATAATATTTAAAAGTTTTGGTCTCCGGGAATGGTTTGACATCCAGCGGTCCGGGGTGGGCGCGCCCCTTCCGACTTCGGCTGGTGGTTGTGTTAAATTTTTATAGGGTGCCCCTCCAGCCCGCATATAACCAGTGCACGAACTTCGCCTGCTCTACAATGTTAGCGGCT
>WANG01000122.1 GCA_015521945.1 Candidatus Hydrothermarchaeota archaeon | reverse complement strand
TGGTCAACAGCGCCCTTGAGATAAAGAAGACGGAGGTTGACGCAAAGATAGACATACTCTCCCCGGAGCAGATGCAGGCCTTCATGGATGAGGAGGAGCGCATGCTCAGGGAGATGGTGGAGAGGATTAAGGCGAGCGGCGCCAACGTGCTGTTCTGCCAGAAGGGGATTGACGATTTAGCGCAGCACTACCTTGCCAAGGAGGGAATCTTCGCCGTACGGAGGGTCAAGAAGAGCGACATGGAGAAGCTGGCGAAGGCTACAGGGGCTACCATCGTGACGAACATCTCGGAGCTGAGCGAGAAGGACTTAGGGTACGCTGGAGTGGTGGAGGAGGTGAAGATTGGCGAGGATGAGATGGTGTTCGTCAGGGACTGCAAGGACCCGAAGAGCGTCACGGTGCTCATCAGAGGTGGCAGCGAGCACGTGGTGAACGAGGCAGAGCGTGCGGTTGAAGATGCCATAGGCGTGGTGTGCGCCGCAGTGAAGTGCGGCAGGATACTGGCAGGTGCCGGCGCCCCCGAGGTTGAGGCAGCCAAGAGGCTCCGGGAGTACGCGGTGAGCGTCGGCGGAAGGGAGCAGCTCGCCATTGAGGCCTTTGCCGATGCCTTGGAGGCGATACCGAGGGCTCTCGCTGAGAACGCCGGCATGGACCCCATAGACGTGCTGGTTGAGCTCAGGAGCGCCCACGAGAAGGGTCCCGAGTACGGGTACGACGTGCTCACCGGCAGAATCACCGACGCCTACTCTGCGGGGCTGGTCACGCCCCTGAGCGTTAAGACCCAGGCGATATCCAGCGCCACCGAGGCGGCGGTGATGATACTCAGGATAGACGACATCATAGCGGCAAGCAAGCTTGAGAAGGGCGGGCAGGGCGAGAGTCCGCCCCAGGGCATGCCAGAGGGCATGTTCTGATGCACCACCTGCAGGTGCACCTGAGCCAGCTCAGCGGCGGGGAAAGC
Organism: Candidatus Hydrothermarchaeota archaeon; assembly: GCA_015521945.1. Classification (GTDB taxonomy): domain Archaea; phylum Hydrothermarchaeota; class Hydrothermarchaeia; order Hydrothermarchaeales; family BMS3B; genus JAADFH01. The sequence goes on along the minus strand of WANG01000122.1, from coordinate 9,984 downwards.
TTGGAGGAGGTGTACCTCTTAGACAGGTGCACCTACCTCTTCCACAAGCTCGCCTGGATTCAGGAGTTCTTTGACAGGAAGAAGCTCGCCCAGGAGCTGGCTTACTTGGTGATGGTGGTGTACATCTACGACTACATAGACCGCCTGGGGCTGCGCTTCGCCGACCGCATACTGCGCAGCCTCTCCTTCCTGCAGTGGGAGCTTGAGCGCTTCCGCCCCCTTCTCGGGCTCAACCTGCAGGCGAAGATCGCCATGGCGGTTGCCATAGAGTATGCCGAGAGGCCTCCGGATGAGAAGGAGAAGATAGCCGAGCTGGTGAGCACCGCCTACGCCTGGCTCAGGCTGGAGAAGGACACCAAGGACTTCTCGCAGGCTGAGGAGAGGAAGCGCTGGCTCTACTCCCTCCTCAACTCCGAGCCGGAGATGAAGCGCAGGGAGCTGGTGGAGGGGAACACGGAGAGGAGGGAGCTCAGGCTGGTGAACATAGGGCTTGCCGTTACCGAGGAGTGCCCCAACTCCTGCACCTTCTGCCTGTCCCCCTGGAAGCCGAGCTGCAGGGAGAGGCTGGGGAGGGAGCTGGACGAGGAGGAGTTCAGGGTTATAGCTGACGAGGTGATAGGGTTCGCTGACTCAAGGGGGCTGATACTGACCCTCACGGGGGGCGAGCCCTTCCTGGAGCTTGAGAGGGTGAAGTACATCCTGAGGCATGCGAAGACCAGAACCGACCTCACCACCAGCGCCTGGTGGGCGAGAAACGAGGCGAGGGCTAAGAGCATTCTGGAGGAGGTGCTCGCCGCCGCCTCGGAGAACAGGAGCGAGAGCTTCAGGTTCACCCTGCAGGTAAGCTTAGACGCCTTCCACCAGGAGGTCAGGTTTGAGAGGGGGGAGTTCTCGGAGCACGTGCCCCTGAGCGCAGTCGCAAATGTGGTGAAGCTGGCTCTGGAGGAGTTCCAGGAGCTTGAGCTGGTGCTCCTGACCAAGCTGACCAGCTACCACGACCCCTTAGCAAGACTCGTGAGGCTCCTGGAGGGCATGGGGTACCAGGTGAAGCTGGATGAGGAGAGCGTTGAGCCGGGGATACCCGTGAGCACCGGCATACCCGGGAAGGGCATAGTCACGGCGCCCGCCCTGCTGCGGGGATACCTCAACTTCGGGGACAGAAGGGTGCTGGTGTTCTACACCCTGGTTGAGAGCATCGGGAGAGCCGCGTTGCTGGAGGAGTTTGAGTACCCCTCCCTGAGAGCCCAGGTGGAGGAGCTGCTCTCCGGCAGGAGCATGAGGCTTCCCATCACAGGCATAGAGGTGAGCGACGATGGCAACGTTTACCCGGGTGCCCACGCCATGTACACCTGGAGCGCGGGCAACGTGCTTGAGGAGAGCCTTGAGGAGATAGCGGGCAGGCTGGAGAGGGACCCACTGGTGCACGCCATCGCCGAGAAGCCAGGAGAGCTGGTGAAGCTCGCGGAGGAGGTGGAGCCGAAGGTGAGGGAGGTGCTGAGGAGAGCCTCCTCCCCGTTAGCCGCCGTTTACATGCTGCTTGAGACCCCCTGGCTCAGGCTCTACCTGACGGAGAGGCTGATGGGGGTGAAGCGGGAGGAGGCTGCGGAGAGGTACAGGAGGTACAGGGAGGAGTACACCTCAGAGTGAGGCGCCCCGCCTCCGCCCCTCAAGCAGCAGGGGGAGCATGCCGATGCACAGCATGGCTATGCCCGCCCACAGGAAGTTGACTAAGGGCTCAAGCTTCACCGTCAGGGGGATGGTTATCACACCCCCGGAGTGGGAGCCCACACCCTGAAATATCACGTAAACATCGGTGTCAAGGTTGCGGTTGATGTACACCCTGGTTATCCTGCCGAAGTCCTGGTTGTTTATCATCTTCGCACTTCCCTCCCCCACGTAGCGACCGTTCCTGTACACCTTCACCAGCGCCTCGGTCACCATCTCACCCAGGGCGTTCTCGTAAACCACCACATCCTGAAGCTCAACCCCGTACCCCGCGCCCACGTCCTTGACCTCCCTGAGGAGCCCCTGCTCGGGGGAGTAGTAGAAGACCACCTCCCTCTCCACAACCAGGGTGGTGTTGAGCATTGAGGAGAGGAGTATGAGCGCAATCCCCGCGTGCACCGTGAACACCCCGGCCCTGCGCAGGTTCTTCCCGGCTACTAAGGACCTGCCAACCAGCCACAGGCTGAGCAGGAGCACGTATATTAGCAGGGGCATGATGAAGCTCACCATCCTGCTCGGGTTGAGCTCCACGGCGAGGGAGAGCACGCCCAGGGCGAGGGCGCCAGCAACTCCAACGATGCGCTCACGCCTGCTGAGCAGCCCCATGCTCAGGCACAGCGCCATTACCACCATCAGGAAGAGGGTGAAGGGGTAGCTCCAGGTGTTGAAGAACTCTATCTCAACCCTAACCCTGCTCTGCCTGAAAAGCTGCATCAGCACGGGGTAGGTTACCCCCCAGAAGGAGACGAAGGCGAGGAGCAGGAGGCTCACCGATGCCAAGTACATGAGGTTGGAGTGCTCGCTCTCCTCGGAGGTGCCCCTGAGCTCCGGTGCATCTCCAGCCCTGCGGAGCATCAGGGGGTACAGGAGGGCGCCGAGGAGGAGCACCGCAAGAGCCTGAAGGTAGCTAAGCTCGTGGGTTGAGGTTGCGAGCTTGTAAGCCACCAGGGCACCCTGGGCGGTGAGGAGAGACAGCACCGCCGCCCTCGCCTGCCTCCCGTACCTCCCCAGCCTGGCAGAGGCGAGCAGGATTCCCGGAAGCAGGGGGACGTTGAGCAGCAGCAGGGTGAGGTAGCTGCCGGTGGTGCTCCTGCCGAAGGCGTGGATGGACTCCCAGGAGCCCGAGCGGGTGACGTAGGTGGCATACACCACCAGGGCAAAGGTTACAACGGCGAGGGCGGGTGTGAAAATCGGGAACTCACCCCTGCGGTGCCTTGAGGCGGCGTGGAGGAAGGCGGTGAGGGTGAGCCAGGGGATGAGGGAAGAGGTCTCCACGGGGTCCCACGCCCAGTAGCCGCCCCACCCCAGCACCTTGTAGCTCCAGAAGCCGCCCACGGCTATTCCCAGGGTCAGGAATACCCAGGCGATTCTCGCCCAGGGCAGGCAGGGCTCTATCCACCCCCTTTCACCCCTCCACAGGTGAGCCACCGCAAAGGCGAAGGGCACCGCAGCCGTGCCGTAGGCTATGAACATGAGAGGGGGATGAGCCGCCATCCAGGGGTCCTGGAGCAGGGGGTTCATCCCGAAGCCGTCCACGGGCACGAAACCCTGGGGCACGCCGAGCTCGTAGATGCGCCTGAAGGGTGACTCAAGCAGGGCGAGCAGGGTGAGGTAGGCTGCAAGAGCGTGCAGCAGGGTGACGGCGTTGAGAAAGAGGGGCTCATGCGCCCGTCTGACTATGAAGATGATGCACAGGTAGATGACCCCCATCCAGAGCAGGTATGTGCCCTCCTGGCCCGCCCATACCCCCGAGAGCTTGTAGTACCAGGGGAGCATCTTAGAGCTGTAGCTGTAAACGTAGGCGTAGGTGAAGTCGGAAATCAGAAAGAGGTAGGAGAGGTAGCCCAGGGCTGCGGCGGAGAGCAGGAGGCAGGCGGCGCTCAGCATCTCCCCGAGCTCCTGCCTGCGCATCCTCAGGGCAAGCACGGAGGCCGCGCTGAGAGCTATAATCCACACCAGAATCAAATTTCCGGCGCTGAGCTCGGGCATGCAGCACTACTCCTGTGGGGCGCTTGCCTCGTACTTTGAGGGACACTTGACCAGGAGCTTCTCGGAGTAGAACACTCCGCCCTGAAGGGTGCCTATCGCCATCACCCCCACTTCCTGGTCGCTGAAGTTCCTGCCCAGGGGGAAGGCGGAGGGCACCTCTCCGTAGTGCACCACCCTCAGGGTGTAGGTGCCGTCGGTGATGGTGAAGTTCAGGGAGCTGCCAGGCTCAAAGCTCACGCTTCCCGGCACCACGTAGCCGAAGAGCTGAAAGCGTTTGCCCTCCCACGCTCCCGGATTGCTCGCAACCTCTCCCACCTCCTTGGAGGGGTTCAGAAACTCCTCGGTGGCTGAGGTGCTCAGCGCCACCGCAGCGAAAATCAGAAGCACCACCACCCATATCAGACGCTTCATCTTCATCTCCTACTCCTCCTTGAGAGCCCTCTCAAGAGCGTCAACCCTGCGGTGCAGGTATATGAGGTAGAGTATCACCACAGCCCACAGGGAGGTGGCGGCAAAGAAGATGCTGGTGTAGTCCTCCATTCATCTAACCTCCCGCGCTTCTTTCAGCTTTTCAATCTTTATTTCAAGGCTCACGAGGCTGAAGAATACTATCACAGCGGCGGTTATCATCAGCCCCAGAACCATGCCCATCTCGGGCTCAAGCCTGAGCCCCAGCGTCGGCGGGTGAAGGGACGGAAATATCCTGGTGGAGAGCAGGGTGAAGATGACCGAGGCGTAGCCGAAGATTCCGAGAACGGCGCTCGCCCTTGCACGCCGCTCCTTCTCGGGTATGGCGTTCCTGAGGGTGAAGTAGCTCAGGTACACGAACCACATTATCAGAGCCGAGGTCTGGCGGGGGTCCCAGCTCCAGTAGGCGCCCCAGGCTGGCTTTGCCCACACCATGCCCGTGAGCAGGGTGAAGGTGGTGAAGAGGAGCCCGACCTTTGCGGTTGATGAGGCTATGAGGTCGTACCTGAGCCTGCGGGTGTGCAGGTAGAGGATGCTCGCCACGAGGGCTGCGGTGAACCCGAGGAAGGCGCTGACGTTTATGGGAACGTGGAAGAACACGTTGCGGTAGAGCTTCGCCATCGGCGGATTTCCAGGAGAGCTGATGTCCCCAAATACAAACAGCACGTTGTAGGAGCCGTAGGTGAACAGAAGGAAGGCTAACACCAGGGCAGCATACTTGAGCATGAAGGCAGCACCCCTGAAGGCTAAAAGGTTAATCTCTCCAAGAATATTTGGAATCACCGTGCAGAGAGGGGTGACGCTGGCAGCGCAGTCTGCAAGGTTAACCTTAAATACCCCGTGCTGCTATCTTATAGTGTTGACACATCTGTGCAAAACCGTGCACATCCGAGGAGGCAGACAGATGGATGGGAGCAAGACGCTCAGAGTTGAGGAGTATGTGATAACCGAGGAGCCCTACTACGAGCCCGTGGGCAACGAGGTGGAGGTGTTTGAGGCGGCGTACAGGAACAAGCTGCCGGTGATGCTCAAGGGTCCCACCGGATGCGGAAAGACCAGGTTCATGCAGTACATGGCGTGGAAGCTGAAGCGCCCCCTGATAACCGTGTCCTGCCACGATGACCTGACCTCAAGCGACCTGGTGGGAAGGTACCTGGTGAAGGGGGGCGAGACGGTGTGGGTTGACGGACCCCTCACCAGGGCTGTGAAGGCGGGGGCGATATGCTACCTGGACGAAATCGTGGAGGCGAGGAAGGACACCACCGTGGTCATACACCCTCTCACCGACGACCGCAGGATACTCCCCATAGAGAAGAGGGGCGAGATTATAAAGGCTCCCGACGAGTTCATGCTCGCCATCTCCTACAACCCGGGCTACCAGAGCGTGCTCAAGGACCTGAAGCACTCCACCAGGCAGAGGTTCATAAGCATAGACTTCACCTACCCGCCCAAGGAGCTTGAGAAGAAGATAGTGATGCAGGAGAGCGGGGTTGACGGGGACACGGCGGAGGCGCTGGTTACCCTGGGTGAGAAGATACGCAACCTCAAGGACAAGGGGCTTGAGGAGGGTGCCAGCACCAGACTGCTGATATACGCGGGGATGCTCATAAACAGCGGGATTGAGCCGGCGAAGGCGGCGGAGATAGCCATGGCAAACCCCGTAACCGACGACGCCGACATGCTCAGAGCCATAAGGGAGTTAATAACCACCGTGTTCTGAGGCTGTGGGCATGCCAACCTTTGAGGAGGTAAGGTCGCAGCTCCTGAGAATTCTGGGACAGACCTCCTTTGGAGAAGACGTGATGGACGTCCGGTTCACGGGCTTCCACTACGCCCGTGGGCTGAGGAGCATAGATGAGGCCGTGCCGGGGCTTGCAGAGCTCCAGAACAGCGTGCTTGAGGTGATATACGCCTTAGGTGAGAAGCTGGCGAAAAGGGACAAGGAGATGGCTTTCAACTTCTTCATGACAGCCCCGGATGCCGTGACCCACTTCAGCGTTGAGGACTTGGAGAAGTGGGTTGAGCTGGGCCTGGAGCTGGCGGATGCCTACGGGGTTGTGCCCGCAAGGAACTTCTTCAAGGGCATAACCAGGGAGACCATAGAGAAGATTCACTCCCACGGGCTGGAGTTCCAGGACGTGGCAAGGGTGCTGGAGATATACATGAACGCCCTCAGCGGAGACAAGCTCGGAGTCCAGGAGGCGCACGAGAGCTACACCGACACCAGAACCGTGTTCCTGCCGTCCAAGGTTGAGGAGTTTGAGAGCGATGAGCTGAACTTCAGGGTTTACAAGGTGATGGCCGCCTACAGGTACGCCCAGCTGCGGTACCGCAGCCTTGAGCCCCGCCTGGGCAGGATGGAGGAGCTAATCAACGAGCTGCAGCAGAGGTACGGGCGCTCGGTGAGCAGCGAGCGTGAGGGGCTGGAGAACTTCATCCACCTCTTCCCCGAGGAGCAGCTCGCCCTGGACATATTCAGCGTGGTTGAGGGGGCGAGGATTGAGAGGAACCTGCGCAGGGAGTTCAGGGGGATTGCCAGGGACATGGACATGCTGCTTGAGCGGGAGTGGGAGCGCAGACCTGAGCCTGAGCGCCTCGGGGAGAGGGAGGGGGTGATTGAGGGGCTGATGCAGCTCCTGACCTACGGCAGAACCAAGGGGGAGCTCACGGGGGAGAGGGCTGAGGTGGTGAGAAGAGCCCACGAGCTGGTGCAGGAGATGCTGCAGAAGGAGCGCCCCACGGTGGAGGACTCGTGCAGGGTTACGGCTGAGATTTACAGGCTGGTGGAGGAGAGGCTCCCGGCGTCCCCCTACCCGGGCTTCAGGAACGTGCCCTTCAGGGGGGTTATAAAGCCGGAGCAGGTTACGGCGGGGCTGAAGAAGACGAAGAAGGAGATGGCGCAGAAGCTGGAGAGCATCCTGGAGGAGCTGGACATTGAGAAGCCTCCAGATATAGACAGCATGATTCAGCACGCCTTCAACGAGGTGCCCGACCCCTTAGCCTACGGTGCACCTCTGGACTTCCTCTTCCGCTTGGGGCTGGATATACCCGACGAGGTGCAGGAGGAGATTCTCAGGGAGATTGAGAAGCTCCTGGGGGAGCTGGGGGAGATTGACGCGAGCATGCTGATGAAGGTGCTGGACAGCGCGGGCAGGAAGATAAGGGCGAACATCCAGGCGAGGGTTACGGAGTTCCAGGTGGAGCTCACCGAGGAGGACATGAGGGATGCCTACATGTACGACGAGTGGGACTACAAGGTGGGCAACTACCGCGCCGCCTGGTGCGCCCTGAAGGAGAGGGTGATGCCCAAGGGGAGCGACAGGTTCGTTGAGAAGACCCTGGAGAAGCACTCCGGGCTGGTATCCCTCATAAGAAGGCAGTTTGAGATGCTCCGCCCCGACTACAGGAGGCTCTTCAAGCAGATGTACGGGGAGGAGATAGACCTGGATGCCTTTGTTGAGGCGTTCGCGGACATGAAGGCGGGCGCCACACCGAGCGAGAAGCTGTACATAAAGATTGACAAGAAGGACAGGGACATAGCGGTCGCGTTTCTGGTTGACCTCAGCGGCTCAACAACAGGGTGGGTGATTGAGACCGAGAAGGAAGCCCTCGTGCTGATGTGCGAGGCGCTGGAGGTGCTGGATGACAAGTATGCGATTTTCGGGTTCTCGGGAAAGACCAGGAAGCAGTGCGACTTCTACATAATAAAGAGGTTTGATGAGCCCTACGATGACACGGTGAAGCAGCGCATAGCTGGCATGGACGCCTTTGACTACACCCGCATGGGACCCCCGATAAGGCACGTGACAAGGATACTTGAGGAGACGCCAGCAAAGATAAAGCTGCTTATCGTGCTCAGCGATGGAAAGCCCGAGGATTTTGATGAGTACAAGGGTGACCACGGTATTGAGGACACGAAGAAGGCGCTGATTGAGGCGAAGCGCAAGCAGATACGCCCCTTCTGCATCACCATAGACACGGAGGCGAGGGACTACATACAGCGCATGTTCGGTGAGATTGGTTACATCATACTTGATGATGTTGCGAAGCTGCCAAGAAAGCTGCCGGAGATATACAGAAGGCTGACTACCTGAGGTGGTGCGCGTGGAGCAGGGTGATGCGAGGTCTCTGCCTGTGGATGTGCAGGCGCTGGTGGAGGGTGAGCGCCACCTCAAGGGGGACGCGGTAAGGACCAACATCACCGCCGCCCTTGCGGTGGCGGAGGTGGTGAAGAGCACCCTGGGTCCCAGGGGTATGGACAAGATGCTGATGGTGGAGGGCGGGGAGGTTACGATTACCGACAGCGGCGGTGTGGTGCTGGAGCTCATTGAAGTGGTTCACCCGGCGGCGAAGATGATGCAGCGCCTGGGGGTGGGGATGAGGGAGAAGTACGGGGATGGTGCCACGAGCAGCGTGGTGTTCGCGGGGGAGCTGCTTAAGAGGGCGATGAGGCTCATGGATATGGGCGTGCACCCGGCGATGATAATCTCAGGCTACTGGAAGGCGCTGAGAGAGGCGCTGAGGGTGATGGATTCCCTGTCCAGGGAGGTTACCCCGGGGATTATCAAGGATGTGGGGATAACGATTTTCAGAAGCCACCTCAGCGAGGAGGATGCGGAGTTCATGGCGCAGCTCGTGGCTTCTGCTCTGGACTTTGCGGAGGGGGATACGGAGCGGGTGTACGTGAACTACCGCCCGGGGGGGAGGCTGCGGGATTCGGCACTTTACGAGGGGGTGTACATAGACCTGGGGAAGAGGGTGCACCCGAAGATGCCGAAGTACGTGAAGAATGCCAGGATTCTGCTGATTGATAATGAGTTTGATGTTTACAGGATGGAGAAAGCCAAGTACGAGATAGGGGACCCGCGCAGGATGAGGGAGTTCGTGGAGTACAGGAAGAGGGTGCTTGCATATGCGGTTGAGCTCATAGCAAGAAGCGGGGCGAATGTGGTGTTCTGCAGCAAGAACATCGCCGAGCCGGCGATGTACGAGATGGCGAAGCGGGGGATTGTGGGGGTGAGGGATGTGGAGCGCAGGGTGATGCACCTGCTTGAGAGGGCAACGGGAGCGAAGAGCGTGAGGCTCGTTAAGGAGGTTACTCCGGAGGTGCTGGGGTACGCGGGGTACGTGGAGGAGAGCAAGATAGGCATGGAGGAGATAATGTACGTGAGGAAGTGCAGTAAGGGCGGGGTGGGCTCAATTCTGCTCAGGGGCGGTAACGAGAAGCTGGTGCTGGAGCTCAAGCGAAGGGTGGAGGATGTGATTGAGATATTCAGCGCCCTGAGGAAGCACCGCAGGGTCGTGCCTGGGGGCGGTGCGGTGGAGGGGGAGGCTGCGAGGGTGCTGAGGAAGTTTGCCAGGAGCATTGAGACCAAGGAGCAGCTTGCCGTGGAGCAGTTCGCGGAGGCGCTTGAGGAGCTGCCCTACATCATCGCGAGGAACGCAGGTATGGACGCTGTGTATGCGAAGACGAAGCTGAGGGAGTGGCACCACAGGGGGAAGAAGGGGTACTGCGTGGATGCCATGCGCAGGGGGATGGCTGATGCGTACGTGAAGGCGATTCTTGATTCTCAGGTGGTGAGGAAGCAGGTGCTGAGCTCCGCTACGGAGGTGGCGTGCGCCATCCTGAGGGTTGATGATGTGCTGATAAGGGGCAGGCGGAACGGGGCGAAGGGCAGGGAGAAGAGGAGGAAAAGAGAGGCGTCTGTGCCAGAGTACGTGCGCAGGGATGGAAAGATTGACCTGAGGTATGCCTTCAAGGGAATGAGGTAGGGCGGGGTTTCTGAGAGAGGGTTGCTGGGG
>WANG01000121.1 GCA_015521945.1 Candidatus Hydrothermarchaeota archaeon | reverse complement strand
GCCTGGAGCCAGTGGCGGGGGATGTGCTGAGGTACTGGAGCAAGGCTATCGTTGAGCTGCGGAAGCTTAACAGGGTGAGGGAGGCGGTGCTGAGGCGGCACCGCTCCCTTCCAGAGGGGCTCAGGGTGAGGTTTGTTATTGAGGAGAGGGGCATAGCCGGTGTGGAGGGGTGAGGTTTTAAATACGTGAGCCGCAGAGTTATGCAGGTATGGGGCAGGCTCATGCCAAGGTTTTTATGGTGAGCTCAAGGGCTCCTGTCAGGGAGCCGGAGCGGTGGAGCAGCCGCAGGTACAGCCTGGTGAGCAGGCTGGAGGTGCTTGCCAGAAGGGTGGGGCTGGGTGAGTTTGTGGAGAAGGGAGACCTGGTGGCTGTGAAGGTGCACTTCGGGGACAGGGGCACGACCAGGATGCTCAGGAGCATATACGTGCGCAGGATGGTTGAGCTGGTGAGGGAGGCGGGGGGCAGGCCTTTTGTTACCGAGACCACTGGGCTGGGGATGCTCCACCCCAGGAGCACCGCCGTGGGCAGGCTGGAGACGGCGAGGGACAACGGGTACACCCAGGAAACCCTGGGGGCGCCCGTGGTGATAGCGGACGGGCTTACCGGGTTTGATTACAGGGTGCACGCGGGGGTTGAGGTGGCGAGCGCAATCGCTGAGGCTGATAAGCTGCTGGTGCTCAGCCACCTCACGGGGCACTTCACCTCCGGGTTTGGTGGTGCCATAAAGCACCTGGGGCTGGGGTGCGTGGCGAAGCCTGCCAAGTTCAGGGTGCACATCCAGGGGATGCCGGAGATTGATGCGGGGAGGTGCACCCTGTGCGGAAGGTGCGCCGAGGTGTGCCCTGGAGGGGCTATATCCCCGCCGGAGGTTGCGCACGAGCGCTGCGTGATGTGCGCGGGGTGCGGTGAGGCGTGCCCCGAGGGGGCGGTCAGGCTGAGGTGGCTTGAGGGCAGGGAGATTTGCAGGAGGGTGGCTGCCTCTGCAAGGGGCGTGGTGGAGGCGGTGGGCAGGGAGAATGTGATGTTCTTCAGCTTTCTGCTGGAGGTAACTCCCCACTGCGACTGCTGCGCCTTCAGCGATAACCCCATAGTTCCCGACATAGGGGTGCTCGCCTCTGCGGATGCGGTGGCGGTGGATGCGGCAGCGCTGGAGCTGGTGAGGGCTTCGCCTGGGCTGCCTGCAAGCATGCTCCCGGAGGAGGCTCTGCCTAAGGGGAGGGAGAAGTTTGAGCACCTGTTCCAGAGGGATGCGAGGGTACAGATTGAGGAGGGGGAGAGGCTCGGGCTGGGCACCTCCGAGTTCTCGGTTGTGGAGGTGGGATGAGCGAAAGGTATATCTAAGGGGTGGAGGCATGCTTAACTCATGATTGACCCTCAGATTGCAGGTGCGCTTCTAAAGCTTGTGGTGGGTGTGGCGCTCATCTTGGTGGCTCCCAGGGTTGTGGGGATGCTCCTCACCGCCGTGGGTGCGGCTTTTATACTGGTGGGCGGGGTCAAGTACGTGCTTGCCGGGTTCACAATAAGCGCCGGCGTGGTTTTTCCTGTTCTTATAGGGCTGGTGATAGTGGTTATCGGAAAGAGCCTGGCAGAAACGGCGCTTAGAATAGCGGGCGCCATTGCGATACTCTGGGCTCTGTGGGATATGGGGTTGCTGAGGCTGATGTGATGTATGTCGGGAGATGATGCAGCGGAGAGGCTGAGGGAGGAGTGGCGTGCCTTAGGGGAAGCCGTGGCTGCCGCCGTTGAGGCGGAGCAGGGGGAGCTGGGGGAGCGCCTTGCGAGGGTTGAGGAGGCTGCGAGGGTGGTGATGCAGCGGCTGGAGGATGCCTTCAGGGCGCTGTGCTTTTCCTGCGATTCACCTGCCGGAGAGGAGCTCTACACCGGAGCCAGGAGGGCTCTCAGGGCGATGAGGGAGAGCGCCGCCGAGCTCAGGCAGAGGTGGGAGGCGGGGGCTGAGGCTGAGAGGAGCCTGAGCAGCTTGGAGGAGGAGCTCAGGCAGGTTGAGGAGAGGCTCCTTAGGGCGAGGGAGGAGGCGGAGGTGGCGAGGCAGAGGTTCAGGAGCAGGATGGAGGAGTACGCGAGGGTGAGGGGCAGCCTGGATGACGAGCTGAGCGCGCAGCTTGCGCTGCTGAAGCACGAGTTTGTCAGGGAGGTGGCGGAGTTCTCGGAGGAGCTGGAGTTCAGGGCGAGGGGGATGAAGGTGAGTGCCGAGCGGCTGCTTGAGGAGTTCTGCAGGGGGGAGAGGACGGAGGTTGCCCCGAGGGCGGGGCTGGTGGGAAAGCTCATGCCGGGCTCCCAGGAGGTGAGGGCGAGCATAAGCTTGGTGGAGATGAAGCTGAGGGAGTACCGGGAGAAGATTGAGAGCCTGAGGAGGGAGAGGATGGAGCGGGAGGTGGGGGTGCTGCAGCAGTTTTCTGACCTGCCGGTGCTGAGGAGGGAGATGCAGGCTGCTGAGAGGCTTGTTGCAGAGCTGGAGGAAAAGATAGGGGAGCTGAGGAGGAGGATGCAGGAGCTGAGGCAGGACAGGCTTAGAGCTGAGCACGTGCTTCAGGGTCTGGGGAGGCTTGCGGAGTGCATGAGGGCTGCTGAGGGGGCGGTGGCGCAGGTTTTTGAGGTGTGGGATGGTGGGGAGCGGGATTATGACCCCGAGAGGAGGGCGCTCAGGCGCAGGCTGAGGGAGGTGAGGCAGGCGCTGGAGAGAAGCGAGGAGGAGGTTGCCGAGCTGAGGCGCAGGCAGGAGGAGCTGAGGGAGAGGGTGAGGGAGCTGGAGGGGAAGCTTGAGGCTGAGGCGGAGCTCAGGAGGGCGGCTGAGGCTGAGGTTAAGAGGCTGAGGAGGGTGAATGCGGAGCTTTCTGCCATGGCTGCCTCGGGGCAGAGCACCGGGGAGAGGCTGATGGATTCCATCAGGAGGGAGGTTGAGGGGCTCGTGGAGATGTGCAGGGCGGGGAAGGTTGAGGAGGCGGGGAGGCGGTGCAGCGCTGCTGCGGAGATGCTGGCGGGCTTCGGGGAGTACGCCGAGGATGCCCTCGCCGGACTCAGGGTGTGCGCCAGGCTGCTGAGGGAGGCTCAGGCTGAGCGGGAGGCGAGGGGGAGGGCGGAGGTGCTGCGGGATGCCACGAGGGTGGCGCAGCACACCCTGGATGAGCTTGCGGAGCTGAGCGGGAGGCTGAGGGCTGAGGTGGAGCGGGCGAGGAGGGATGAGCAGACCCTCAGGGCGCTGCGGGAGGAGAACAGAAAGCTGAAGTCTGAGGTGAGGATGCTGAGGGCGAGCCTCAAGCGGAAGAATGAGCTCTTGGAGAGGTACGTGGGGGAGAAGACCTCCGCCCTCAGGAGGCTCTGAGCTGCCTGTAGGCTATGCCTGCAGCTGTTACCACGCCGAGGGTGTAGGTGGCTGAGTACCAGAGCACCTCTCCAGTGGTGGCTTCCGGGGGGAGGCTCATGAGCCTCACCCAGTACAGCAGGAGGAGCACCCCTGAGGCAACCGCTGCCGCGATGCCAGTTGCCCTGCG
>WANG01000120.1 GCA_015521945.1 Candidatus Hydrothermarchaeota archaeon | reverse complement strand
TGGCAGGTGAATCAGAACTCGTCCAAGCGTCGCTGCTGCAGCAGTGCGCTCCTCTTAAGGTACTCCCTCAGCGGTATCCTGAGCCTCTCCGAGATGCTTGACAGCGCCTCTCCGAGGCTCTGAAACCTCTCCGGCTCCGAGCTCATAGCCCTGCGCACGTTCTCCCTGACCTCCCACACCCCCACCGGGATTATGTAGCCCTCGTATATCTCCCTGAAGACCACCACCCCCGCCTGGCGGCGCATCCTCCTGAGAGCCTCAAGCACCCCGAGCCTCGCGGCGTAGTAGGCTCCCCCCTCGCTCTCCGCGTAGTCGCTTCTCCCGTGGTATCCTTCGTGCTCCGCGTTTATCGCGGGGGTGTCCATGTGCATGGTCCACAGAGTTTTGGGCGCCCACCCCTCAAACATCTCGTACTCCCAGCGCCTGGGCATCAGGAGAATCTCAAAGTGGTTGTCCAGGTAGGTGCTCCTGTACACCCTGTACTCGCTCACCACCCTGTACTCCCGCACCTCCTTCAGCACCTCCCTGCCCAGGGTGTCGTCAACTGCGGTTATGCTCCACCTGGTTGGAACCATCCTGCGGCTCTCACGGTACCCTAAGGCACCGGAGGAGAGCACCTTGGTCAGGTAGTACACGTCGTACCCGGAGTCGTAGAGCAGCTTGAGAGCCTGAGTTGAGCTGAGCTCGTCTCCTGCCACGGAGTCCACCTTCGCCGGAATCCTGGGATTCTCAGCCAGCTCCACCTTTCTGACGGGGGCGCTCGGTCCTAAGGGCTGGGTGAAGGGTGAGAAGCTTATGCTGAAGCTGGGCTTCCTCTCAAACCTGACCTCGGTGTCAGGGGGCTGCTGCGCCAGTGCAATCTCCCTTGAGAGCTCGGCTATCTTTGAGGTGCTCCTGACGTGCACCTGTGCCTTTGAGCGCACCAGCACCGAGCGCAGCCGCACAATCTCGTCCACGCTGAGCCCGTACCACTCCCCGGGGTTGTCGCACACGCCAGCAAGCTCCTCATCCACGGCGGTCAGGGGGCCCGCGAGCACCTTGGGGTAGCCCTTCCACCCCACGAATATCCCCGGCGAGGGTCCGAAGATGCTCTCGCCGAGCTTAGCCTCCACGGGTGCCCGCACCATGAGCTTCGCCAGAAGGGGGCAGGCGGGACGTCCGCAGAGCAGCCTCCCGCCCTTGCACCTGAGGCACAGCTCCTTGGACATGGGCATGTGCTTCATTATCGCCCGCACGATTTCGCACCTGCTCTCGGGCATGGTATAATCAACGACTCAGGCGTACAAAAAATTTTAGAGTGGTTGGGGCTACCCTGAAGGGTGGGGGCAGATTATGGACCCGGAGATAATGGCGCTTCCGCTGGACAGGAAGATAGAGAAGAGCAAGCAGGTGATCTCCGAGGCTATGGAGAGGTACGGCAGCAGGCTTGTGGCAGCCTTTACGGGTGGCAAGGACTCCACGCTGATGCTCTGGCTCACTAAGCAGGTGTGCGAGGAGCAGGGGTATGCGATGCCGGAGTGCGTGTTCATAAACGAGGGCAGCGTGTTTGAGGAGGTGCTCGCCTACGTTGAGAGGATGCGGGAGGAGTGGAACCTGGTCATACACGAGGTGAAGAACGAGGACGTGCTCAGCCAGGTTGAGAAGGTCGGGGATGTGGTATACGTCTCAAAGCTGAACGAGCGCAACCGCAGGGAGCTGGAGAGGATAGGCTTCAGGGGCGAGAGCTTCGTGTTCAACCCCGAGAGCTTTGAGGGCAACCACCTGATGAAGACGGTGGCGCTGAAGGTGTTCATAGAGGAGAAGGGCGTGGAGGCGGTTATGACGGGCATACGCTGGGACGAGCAGGAGGCGAGGAGGGATGAGGTGTACTTCTCACCCCGCCAGGACCCGCCCCACATGCGGGTTCACCCGATACTCCACTTCACGGAGCGCGAGGTCTGGCAGGTGCTGAGGGGAAACAACGTGCCGGTAAACGAGCTGTACGCCAGGGGCTACAGGAGCCTGGGGGCGAAGGCAACCACCCAGAAGGTGGCGGACGTGCCAGCGTGGGAGCAGAACCTGGAGGAGGTGCCCGAGCGTGCGGGCAGGGCGCAGGACAAGGAGGGGATAATGCGGCGCCTCCGTGAGCTGGGGTACATGTAGCTACCCTTCCCTCTTCTTCCTGAATATCCTCAGGCATGCCAGCCTGTCCCAGTAGTGCTCAAATATCCGCAGCCCGTACTCTATGACCTCCTTCTCGTCTGAGACGTACCCTGACTGGAAGGAGGGCTTCTGCTCGTTCATGGGCTGGAAGGACATGAAGACCTTCCTGCGGTCGCATATAAGAAGGCACACCGGCATGATTTCCGGATAAATCCTGACCATCAGCCTGCTCCTGCTCTCCCCCTCCATCTCCATCTTCTCCACCGCACCCCGGATGTGCTCAATCGCCGAGCTCAGGTTCCACTTGTCCTTTATTATCTTAACCTCGGAGACAGTGCCTCCCGCCATCTTGGTTATCATGGTGTCAAGCAGGGACTTGCTGTAGTCGCTGCATATCAGGTGCAGGGTGTTCTCGGCGAGGATTATGCTCTTCTCCATCTCGCTGCACAGGGTGAAGGGGTCGCTTATGTAGTCGGAGTTCTCAAGCAGGGTGATGTCGTGCCTGAGCGCCTGTGGAAGGCGGGACAGGGAGTACTTCTTCAGGGATTCAAGCTTCTCAAGGGCTTCCAGCTTATTTTCAAGCTCTGTGATTGTGTCAAGGGTGCATATTCCCTTGATGGTGAGGTAGTACCGCCCGTCCCCGAAGTTTTCCACAAGACCGAGCTCCTGAAGCACATCAAGATACCTGTTAACCGTTATGTATGGTTTCTTTTTTCCCATCTTTGCAAGTTCCCGCCGTATCTGTGGAATGCTCATCATCTCTGACTCAAGAAGCCGCAGCACCTCAAGCCTGTTCTCTCCACCGAGGGCGTTTATGAGCTCGCGCAGATGGGTGTTTAACTGCATCGTTACCTACTATCCGTGCTCTGGTAATATCTACTTTTCGGTTTGGGCTCCTGCACAGCTTTACCGATGGTAGGTATGTGGCAGATATCCATGAGGAAAATCCTGCTTCTCGGCGTTGCGGGCGCCGTGGTTGTGGTGCTCATGCTTTACAAGCTTGGTGGAACGGGGGGGAATGGGGAGAGGCTGGAGTTTCCGGTTACCGCTGAGGAGGCGCTCAGCATAGTTGAGAGCAACGCCACCGCTGAGGAGTTCATCTCTGAGTACCTGCAGAATGAGAGCAGGAGGATTACCAGGATAAGCCTCAACTACGACGTCTCCACGGGAAAGTACGTGTGGAGGGTTGAGCTGGTGGAGAGGGAGTGCGGGTGCAAGGTGGGCAGCGTGGAGGGGCTGAACATGCTAACGGCTGAGGTTGACCCCGTGACGGGTGAGATTCTGTCCCTGAAAACCCAGGTGGGGGTGACGGAGGAGGAGGTGGCGAGGAGCAGGTGCATGGAGGGGTGCCACTCTCAGGGCTCCAGTACGAATATAGTTCTGCAGGAGGAGGTTAAATGAACGCCAGAGCCTGGGCGAAGGCGATTGCTATAGTGGGTGTGATTCTGGTTTCCGCGTACCTGCTGGGAAGCGGCTCCCCCGGGGGGAGTGCGCCACGGGATGAGCCCGAGCCTGAGGACAGCGGGCTCTACATGGGGCTCTACCCCGTAATAGGTGATGCACCCGTGGAGAAGGCTGAGAAGGTGGTCATCGCGGAGTTCCTGAGCTTCTACTGCGGGAACTGCTACCGCTTCAACGAGTACAAGCATAGGCTTGAGCAGAAGTACGGGGACAGGCTGAGGTTCAGGTACATCCCAATAGTGTGGGGGGAGCAGTCAATAAAGACGGTGGAGGCGTACATCCTCGCTGAGAGGCAGGGGAAGGGGGATGAGTTTGCGGATGCCCTCTTCAGGGCGAAGTTTGAGGAGGGCAGGAACATCAGCGATGTTGCGGTTATAATCCAGGTGGGTGAGCAGGTCGGGCTCGGAGAGGAGTGGAAGCAGGGGCTGATAGCGGGAGAGGCTGCCGCAGATGCCAGGGAGAACCTGAACCTGGCGGCGAAGTGGAGGGTTGAGGAGACGCCAACCCTCATAGTCAACGGCAGAATCGTGGTGAGCCCGCATCCCACGGGGGATGATGTGGATAAGATGGCTCAGAATCTGGACAGGATAATTCAGAGCTTGCTGTCCTGACCCTGAAGCTTCACCCTCTCCCTCTCGGCTATCTGGCTGAACTTCTCAGCCATGCTTCCGGGCATGGAGTTGCTCTCAGCCAGCACCCTGGATATGTCCCTGGCGAGCACGAAGATGGCGTACATCTGCTCTGCCTTGCGCCTGTGGATGTGGTGGGGGCTTATCCCAAGCTCCCTGTACTCCCTGAAGTACTCCTCGGGTACACCGCTGTCAACCAGAAGGCGCATCAGGTAGTTCAGAAACTGGTGGAGGTAAAGCAGATCCTCTTTGTACATTCATCAACCTCTTGTACTCTGGAGGATAAAAAGTTTACTCAGGAATGCACCCGCGGCATGGGTATGCATCAGGGGAATAATTGGG
>WANG01000119.1 GCA_015521945.1 Candidatus Hydrothermarchaeota archaeon | reverse complement strand
GGTAGCTCCTCAAGCACGCCCTCACCGACCAGCACCCCCCTGGGAAGCTGCATCCACTTCCTGCCCATATCCCGGAGTACGCCAGTGCAGAGGTTAAGCCTTTTGGTCACCCGCAGCTCGGGCTGAGCCGCCTGGTGCCACCTCATGCATGCCACCCCTTATCACAGCGGACCCACAGGAGACGCCAAATACGGGAAGTTCAGTCAGAGGTTCTGGAGGATGTAGTTTCTCCGCCGATTCTTCCAAGCACAAAATCTTTCACCATTTCTGCTATTTTTTACATCTTCCTTTACTTCCATGTCATAGAGCCTTTCAAACTGCTGTGGATTTTTGTTATATCAGCCCGCATGCTTACAGGAAAGCATTCAGCAGCTTCTACGCCATATACTGGCTTACCTGAATATCATCGCCGGCTGATTCTCACACACATAAGCGGCTGAAAGCTATTCAGTCTGCTCTCTGCCATGAAGCAGGCGAACCTCTTCGCCTGCACCCTCGTCTGCATCCTCATGTCCTACTACAGCCACCCGAGGTGAGGGGATGTTTGGACACCTCTACCACCCCCGAAACTTTTATTTTCCACCCCGCGTAAAATAAATTAAATGCGCCTAATCCTGCTGTTTCTGCTGGCAGTGAGCACCGTAGCCGCCCAGGAGTACTATTTCACAGACTACAGCATAGAAATAGCCCCCGACAGCAGGGGCAGAGTCGTTGAGACCGTGAGCTTCACCCTCGTCACCCTCAGCGGTAACATCTCCGAGGTTGAGTTTGCCACCGCAATCACCCCCGAGAGCCTTGAAGTGTACGACACCCAGGGCAGGCTGCAGCACTTCCAGGAAGGCTCAAGCATCGTGGTACCCCTCAGGCGCACCCTGAGCGGGGGAGAGAAGCAGAAGCTCAGGTTCGTGATGCAGCTCCCCGAGCTGGTGAGACCCTACGGAGACAGCAGGATGCTCAGCATGAGCTACGTGGCGGACGTGCTGGTCAGGAACTTCAGCATCAGCGTGCGCCTGCCCGAGGGCAGCGTGCTCGTCTCGGAGCCCAGGTGGGAGGGGTACGCCGTCTACCCCGTACCCGACAGAATCCTGACAGACGGCAGGCACATCATAGTCAGGTGGCACCGCGAGCAGCTTGAGCCCGGGGACAGGTTCAGGATACTGGTTATGTACAGGGGTGAGGACACCAGCCTCCTTCCCCTGCTCCTGGCACTCGGGGGCATGGTAGCGGGAGCCGCCGCCACCTACCTCTACCTGCGCCGGCGCACAGGAGCCCCGCGGGGAGAGGCTGAAAAGGTGGTGCGCATGGTGCTGCGTGAGGACGAGCAGAAGGTTTACGACCTCATATCCCAGAGGGGGGAAATCCTGCAGGAGGAGGTGGTCAGGGAGACGGGCTTCTCCAGGTCAAAGGTGAGCAAGCTGGTGCGCAACCTGGAGGAGAAGGGCATAATAGAGAAGGAGCCCTACCGCAAGACAAACCGCCTGAGGCTCAGGGATCAGGCGTAGTAGTACTCCCCCCTGAGCATCTGCTCCCTGTCCTTCACGCTCCCCGGCTTGTTCACCCTGGGCCTTCCAGTCTCGGGGTCACGCCTGAGCGTTACCCGCATCTCCCTGAGGAAGAGGTTCATGGCGCTCCTCATGTCCATCGGCTTTGACGCATACCCCTGCCTGCCCGGCACACCCGAGAACACCATGGCTCTGTCTGAGATGTAGTCTATAAAAAGCAGGTCATGGTCCACCACTATGCCCAGCGCCTCCCGCTTCTCCACCACCCGCCTGACCACCCTCGCCAGCCTGAGGCGGTGCTCCACGTCCAGGTATGCTGAGGGCTCATCAAGCAGGTACGCCTCCGCCTCCCTTCCCAGGCAGGTTGCCACCGCCACAAGCTGCAGCTCACCCCCGCTCAGCTCCTGCACCGACTTCTGCGCCAGCCTGCTCAGGGCTAAGGGGCGCGAAATCTCGCTCTCAAAGAAGGAGTCACCCGCAAGCCCCAGCCTTGCGAGCAGCTCCTCAACGGTGCCGCCGAAGCTTGCGGAGAGGTACTGGGGCTTGTAGGAGACCCTCAGGGTGCCCTCCGGCATGCCCTCATCCGCCTCCACCACCCCCGCCAGTATCTTCACGAAGGTGCTCTTACCCGTGGCATTGGCGCCCAGCACCCCCACCACCTCACCCCTGTACAGCTCCCCCCCGTCCACCTCAAGCCTAAAGCCGTCGTAGCTCTTCCTCATCCTCGGATAGGCGAGCATCAGCTCCCTCTCCTCCCCCTGGGCGGGCGGTCTTACCTCAAACCTCAGCTCCTCCCCCCTTATCCTCACGTTCTCCTCCCTCAGGTAGCCCCGCAGGTAGGCGTTTATGCCCCTCCTCACGCCCCTCGCCCCCGAGACTATGCCGTAAACCCCAGGCACGCCGTAAACCACGTGAACCCTCTCCGCCAGGTAGTCAAGCACCACCAGGTCGTGCTCAACTATCACCACCCTCCTGTCCCCCGCCAGCTCGTGGATGAGCCTCGCCACCCTGAGCCGCTGCACCACATCAAGGTAGCTGGAGGGCTCGTCCAGGATGTACACGTCAGCCTCCCTGAGCAGCGCCGCACCCACCGCAAGCCTCTGCAGCTCACCCCCGCTCAGCTCCCCCGGCTTCCTGTCAAGCGCATGCACAAGCTCCAGCCTCTCCGCCACCTCCCTCCACATGCCCCTCTCATCCACCCTCTGGAGCACCTCCCCCACGGTGCCCCGCACCACCTTCGGGAGGGCATCCACATGCTGCGGCTTGCGCACCACCCTGAGCTCACCCGAATACAGGGCTGAGAAGTAGGTGTGCAGCGCCCTGCCGGCAAACCTCCTGAGCACCTCCTCCCTTGAGGCCTCCTCCCCGCCGAAGTTCGGCACCAGCTCCCCCGAGAGTATCCGCAGTATGGTGCTCTTACCTGTGCCGTTCTCCCCCAGGATGCCGGTCACCCTGCCCTCCTCCGGGCAGGGCAGCCTGAACAGCCTGAACCCGTTCTGCCCGTACTGGTGAACCTTCTCCTCCCCGAGCTCATCAGGCAGATTTACTATGCTTATAGCCTCAAAGGGGCACTTTTTCGTGCATATACCGCACCCCGTGCACAGGAGCTCCGATATCTCAGGCTTGCTCCCCTCCTCAATCTTTATCGTCTCCTCGCCCATCCTCACCCCTGGACAGAAGCGCATGCACTCAAGGGCGCACTTTCTGGGCTGGCACCTGCTCCTGTGCAGAACCGCTACCCTCAAGCACTCACCCTGTCTTCAGGTGCATGCTCCCGTGGTAAAGTATATTGGGGAGGTGAGCAGCATGCATATCATGCGCCCCTACATAAAGGTGAAAGCCCTGCGTGACGGCAGGGAGCTCATGGAGGAGGTGGCGAGGGAGAGGGAGCTTCGCCTGCTGGTGAACAGCACGCAGGTGGCGCTTCTCAGGCTCTCCCCGGGGCACGAGCGTGAGCTCGCCTACGGGTACTGCCTTGGAGAGGGGCTGATAGGCTCGGCTGATGAGGTGGAGGAGGTGAGGGTTGGGGAGACGGAGCTGAGGGTGAGGCTCAGGAGTCCGCCTGAGCACTTGGAGAGGTACATCTCCAGCGACTGCATCTCCGGCTGGAGGAGCTCGGCTCGCACCGGAGAGCTCAGGGTTGAGTCGCGGGCGAGCTTCACCAGGGTGCAGCTCTCCGAGTGGATGAGGCAGATGCAGGAGCTCAGCCTGGTGTGGAAGAGCACCGGCGGGGTGCACACCGCCATGCTCACCACCGGAGACGCCTGCATGCTGGTTGAGGACGTCAGCAGGCACATAGCCGTGGACAAGGTTATAGGGATGGGGCTGCTTGAGGGGCTTGAGTTCAGCAGAGCCTGCCTGCTCACCTCCGGCAGGGTGCCTGGGGACATGGTGCTCAAGGCTGCCAGGGCGGGCATACCCGTGGTGGCATCACGCACCGCCCCCCTCTTCTCCGGAGTCCTCTCTGCGGAGCGGACGGGAGTCACCCTGGTGGGGTTCCTCAGGGGCACCAGGATGAACATCTACACCCACCCCTGGCGGCTTGGGCTCTAACTCCTGCATCTGCCGCCTCACCTCCCTCTTCAGGTCCTCGGCTATAAGCTTCTCCTCGGCCTCCTGCATGGCACGCCGGTACTCCGCCACGGCTTTGCCAAGGCTTCTCGCAAGCTCCGGCAGCTTGTCACCCCCGAAGAGGAGCAGCGCGACCAGCAGGATTATGAGGAGCTCCGAGTTGCCTATCACCGCCCTACCCCCTCAGCGCATCCTCCACCAGCACCCTGTACTCCGCCCTGGTGGTGTGGGTCTCAATCACCGTGGAGTCGTTCACCAGTATCTTCGGCACCACCACAACCTTCGCCTTCCTCGCCAGCTCCAAGAAGCGGGGGGCATCGTAAACGTGCACCTCCACCCCCTCATTGGCAGCGCCTATCTCCGCGCACGCGAGCACCGCCCTGGCGCAGTACCTGCAGGTGGGGGTGGTGAACACCACCACCCTGCCCTCAAGGGTGTTAACCCTGGAGGCTCTCTCATATATCTCAAGCACCTCCCTGAAGGCCTCAGCCTCCAGCCCCTCGGGCACGCCGTGGTAGTAAAAGTTCTCCAGCCTCAGCCCCGGTCCTGGCTCAACCTCCCCCGGCTCAGCCTCAACCCCAAGGCGCTCCAGGAAGCTCCGCAGCTCCTCTCCGTCGGCGTACCTTAGCTTCACTCCTCCTCGCCTCTTCCCAGAATCTCCAAGGTTCGCCTGCCAGAGTCTGTGATAAAGTACCTGCGCTCCTCATCCTGGTCAATAAGCTTTGCCTGCTTCAGAATCTTGAGGTGGAAGCTAAGCTTGGCGGGCTCCGAGATGCCGAGGCTGGTTCTTATATCCCTGAAGTGGGTCCTCCCCCTGGGGTACAGGTACTCCAGCACCCTGCGCCTCAGGGGGTTTGACACAGCCTTTATGACCTCGTACCTTATGCCCGTGCCCATCCTGCGCTCTCTCTCAAACTTCGCCTCCTCAAGCACCCTCTTTATGGTGTTCTGCACCTCATTTATCTTGAAGGGCTTCTCAATGTAGTCGCTGGCACCCTTCTTAATAGCCTCCACGGCGCTCTCAATGGTGGCAAAGGCTGTGATGATTATCACCTTAACCTCCGGCTTTATCTTCTTCACCTCGGTGAGCAGCTCCATCCCGTTCATCTTGGGCATGACCAGGTCGGTCAGAAGCACATCGTAGGTACCCTGGCGTATCTTCTCCAGCGCCTCCTCTCCGTTGCTCACGCTCTCCACCTCGTACCCCTCCTCCCTGAGCATCTCCTCTATCCCCGCCCTCAGGTTCTCATCATCCTCCGCTATCAGTATCCTCGCCATCCTCACCACCTGCCGGAAGCACAACCCTGAAGGTGCTGCCCTTCCCCGGCTCGGACTCAACCTCAATCCTTCCACCGTGCCTCTCCACAATGCCGTAGCTCACGCTCAGCCCCAGCCCGGTTCCCTTACCCACGCCCTTGGTTGAGAAGAAGGGGTCAAATATCCTGGAGAGGTTCTCCTCCGGTATTCCCTCACCGGTGTCTGAAACCTCAACAACCACCTCGCCGTCTCTCTCATAGGTGCTCACCATCAGCCTGCCTCCTTCTGGCATCGCCTCAATGGCGTTCTTTATTATGTTCACCAGCACCTGCTGCATCTGCACGGGGTCCGCGCTGACCCCCGGCAGGTGCTTATTAAAATTTTTTACCACCATTATATTATTTATGGATAACTGCGGCTGGAGCACCTCAAGCGCCTTCTCTGCTATGCGGTTCATGGACACCTTCTGCAGCTTTGGCTCAGCCTGCCTTGAGAACTCCAGCAGGCTCTTCACGATTCTTGCCGCCTGATTTGCCTGCTCCTCAATTATCCTGAGCTTCCTCACCGCCTCCCCATCCTTCATCTTTGAGAGGAGCATCTGAGCGTAGAGGGAGATGTTGCCCAGGGGGTTGTTTATCTCGTGCGCCACCCCGGCGGCGAGCTTGCCCACGGTGGCGAGCTTCTCGCTCCTTATTATCTGCCTCTCCTTGTTGCGCAGGTCCCTCACCATCCTGTTGAAGCTCTCCGCCACCTCCCCGAGCTCGTCGTTGCCCCTTACCTCCACGGTGGCAGAGTAGTCCCCCCTCCCCACGCGCCTGAGGGCGTTCTTCAGGGTGTTCAGCCTCAGGGTTATTATCCTGCGTATTATCATGTGGATGAGGAGGGTGGTGCAGAAGACGAGCACCACAGCGGAGACGTACAGGGACTTCTTGGTCCTCTCCAGGTTGCTCAGGGCGTCATCCATTGGAATCCTCACGACTATGGCGCCGTGCACGTCCCCCTCCCTGTACCCCTGGTCAATGTGGCACCTCAGGCAGGGCTTCTCCATGATTATGGGGCTCACGTACTCAAAGTACTTCCTGCCACCGCTCTCGTAGGTTCTGTACACCGCCTCGGGGGTGGGGGAGTAGTAGAAGGTGTCTATGGCTCTGCTCTGAAACTCGTTGTCTGGGAGGTTCTCGGTGCCGATGGGCTTCTTTGATATCATCCTCCACTTGTACGGGAACCTCCGGTTGGAGAGCACCGAGAGCACGGGCTCTATCCTCTCCTTGGTCTTGGCGTTCCACAGGCGGAAAAGCACCACCTGGTCGGCGATGCTCTTTGCCTGCTCCTTCATCAGCGCCTCCATGTTCCGCTCGTTCGTCACGTATATCCAGGTGAACAGCCCGAGAATCAGGATGGTCATCACGAAGCCCACTAAGAGTATGACCTTGGTGCCCACGCTCATCCTCATGGTATCACCCGTAGGGGTAGGGTACGCTCCTGAGCAGCACGGGGGAGGAGAGGCTGGAGACGTTGTAAACCAGCAGGGAGGTGTAGTCGGCGATGTACAGCCTGTCCCCGTGAAGGGCAAACCCGAAGGCGTTGCCCTGGGTCTGTATCCTGGAGACCACCTCCGGCGCCTCTGGGGTGGAGATGTTCAGGATGTACACCCCGTCCGTGCCCGTGCTCACGAACGCCGCATCCCCTGCCACCCTGACCCTTATGGCGTAGCCCCCGACCTGCACCCTGGAGAGGGGCTCGGGAGATGCTGGAGAGGTGATGTTGAGAATCTCAACCCCGGAGTCAGACTTTGCGAGAACGGCTACTCCCCCGCTGACGTCCACGGAGTAGGTAACCCCCTCAGCCGGGTACACGGAAACCAAGGAGAGGTTCCTCCTGTCCACCACCACCATGCCCCCCGTGAAATCCGCCAAGTACACGTACCTCCCCCGCACCACCAGGTCGCGCACGTGCTCGTACCCCGGAGGGTCAAAGGTGCCGGAGATGCTGAGGATGGGCAGCCTGGAGAGGTTCAGAACCACCAGCCCGTTTATGTCGTCAAAGTTGGCAACGTAGGCTTCTTCCCCCAGGAGGCGCACCTGCTTGAAGTTCCCCGGGTAGCTCAGCCTGTAAACCGCCTTTGGCTCGTGGGGGTAGGAAACGTCCAGCACCAGCATTCCAGAGAGCCCGTCGCACACGAGCAGGAGGTTGCCCAAGGGTGCCACGCCCTCCGCCTGCCCTTCAGTCTCAAAAGCCCCGAGAAGCTCAAGGGTTGAGAGGTTGTATATGAAGACCCCGCGCTCGGAGGTGGCGTAGAGGTAGGGAGGAGCAACCGCCACGTCCAGGAAGCCCGAAGGGGGGCTCACCTCTGGAGCCTCAGCTCCCCGGGAGGTGCATCCCGCACTCAGGAGCAGCAGAGCCAGCAGGAGGCAGAGTCTCACACCCTACCCTTCCCGCCTCTCTAAGTTAAACTTTTTGGATATGGGAAGGCGAGCCGGGAATGTCCACAAAATATTTAAGCCGGATTTTTCAAAGGTATCCACGGTGGGAGCATGGTGTCATTCTATGAAGTGGTGGGCAGATTAGCCGTGGCTGCAGGCATAGTCCTGGTGCTTATGCTTCTGCTCTCGCTTCTCCTGGGCTTAATACTGATAAAGAAGAAGAAACTCATACTCCCCAGGCTTCTGCTGTTCACAATGGAGTCCTTCAACACCCACTTCAGAAGGGTGGCAAGGGCTTTTGGAATGAACGACAGAATAGTGGATATGATAGGAATTGAGGTGCGCAACAGGCTGAATGCCAGCAGGTTTGCCAGGGTGCCGCCAAGCGAGAGGATTCTGGTGGTGCCCCAGTGCATCAGGCATATAAACTGCCCTGCACGCCTTGACGCCAAGACAGGCATCTCGTGCAAGGAGTGCGGGCTCTGCATAATAAAGGACCTCAAGGCGGAGGCGGAGCGCTTGGGGTACAGGCTGTTCATAGTGCCTGGCGGGAGCTTCGTTCGCAGGATAATAAAGGCGATAAAGCCCAAGGCTGCCCTGGGTGTGGCGTGCTACAAGGACCTCAACAGGGGCATGCAGGAGCTGTCCAAGATGTGCGCCGTTCTCGGAGTACCGCTGCTCAAGGACGGGTGCGTTGAGACCAAGGTGGACGCTGGCGAGATAATACGCATCATGAGGCTGGGGATTGAGGAGGAGAGGCAGGAGGTAAGGTGCGGCAGGGCGGAGGCATGAGGCTACCCGCTACCGACAACCACATGCATGTTGACCCCGAGAGAGGAATCGGCACAGAAGCTGTGCGCAGGTTTGCCAGCAGAGGCGGGTGCACGGCGTTTATAGTGGTTAAGCCCCGCAGCGGCGTGCCTGATGCCGAGAGGCTCATGGAGAACAACCTGAGCACGGTGAAGCTGGCGGAGGTGGCTCAGAGGGAGACAGGGGTGAGGTGCTACGCCGTTGTTGGGGTTCACCCCGTGGAGGTTGACCGCATGGCTGGTGCCATGGGGGTGGAGAAGGCGGTTGAGCACGCCATAAAAGCAACGGAGCATGCCGCAGAGCTGGTGGAGCAGGGGAGAGCCTGCGCCCTGGGGGAGTACGGGTTTCCCCACTACCCCGCCGCTCAGGAGGTGGTTGACGCATGCGAGCGGGTGCTGCTTTTCGCCCTTGAGCTTGCCAGAGACGCAGGATGTGCTGTGCAGCTCCACACACCCAGCTTCAGCAGCGAGCTTAGAGAGAGGATTCTCGGGGTGGCGCGCAGGGCTGGGTTTAAGCCCGAGAAGCTGGTGAAGCACTTCTCACCTCCAGACTTCGGGGAGATAGCAGCCGCCGGAATTGTACCCTCGGTTATCGCCACGAAGAAGAATATACGCAGGGCGCTTGAGGTGGGAGACGGGTTCATGATGGAGTCCGACTACATAGACGAGCTATCCCGCCCAGGTGCCGTTGTCTCCCCCCAGGCCGTGCCAAAGGTCACGGCGGCGCTGCACCAGGCGGGCGTGCTGGAGGAGGAGGCTGCCTGGAGGATTCACGTTGAGGTGCCGGAGCGTACCTACGGGGTGGAGATAGCCACACCGTAGGCTCTGAGAGGCTGCTCACCCGCAGCTACCCTATGTACCTCATCTCCTCATCCCCCGGCTCCCTGTGGATTATCCCCATGTCCTCCATCATCTTCCTCTCCAGCCTCACCGCCTCCTTCACCCGCATCGCCGTGTCCTTCACCCTCCTCGCCAGGCTCTCCATGCTTATCTCCACCCCCAGCACTGGCAGGAGCACCTCCAGAACCGCCCTGGCGCTGTTGGGGTCCACATAGAACCCCGAGGTCTCACCCATCAGGCAGGCGCCGTATATCCCCCTCCTCCTCCCCTGGCTCAGCAGCATTCCCGAGACCCCTATAATCTGCCCCTGGGCATCCCTCTTCACCACCGCCCCGTGCCTCTCAAGCACCGGGATGTACCTCGGGTGGCTCACCGCCGCGAACACCCTGGGCTTCTCCACGTGCCTGCCCACGCCAAGCCCGCCCAGAGTGAACACCTCCCTCACCCCCAGCTCAGCCGCAATCTCCAGAATCCTCTCGCACAGCATGTACTGCCCCTCAGGGGAGGTGCTCTGGGTGTTGCCGGAGACAAACACCAGGTCCCTGCCCTCCTCCGAGCTCCAGTAGTAGAACTCGTTCTTCATCTCCTCAATCATCCCGCTCTTCCTTATCACCACCTGCGGCGGAAAAGAAGGCGCATAGAGCTTTGCAAACTTCCTCGCCTTGAGCTCCCTCACCATGTGCATCGCCGCTATCCTGCCCACCTGCCCTATCCCGGGCAGGCCCTCAATCAGCACGGGCTCCTCCAGCTCGGGCTTCCTGGTGAATATCACCCTGAACTCCATCCTGCCTCCTCCATCATCTCCCTTTTAAGCTTCCTCCGGTACGCACCGTACCTGTCCTCGGGAGAAAACCTGGGGGGATGCGGGGACACGGTGGCATCTCCGCAGGTGCCGCACACCTCCATCAGCGTGTACCTTCTGCACCTCCTGCAGTACCTCAGCCTGCTCATCCCCTGTAAAACCTTCCTTCACCCTTCTCAGCCACGACCATGCTCACAGCCTTCTCCCCCGCCTTCCTGAGCACCTCCTCGGCGCTCTTGTAGTCGTAGGCAACCACCGTAATCCTGTACCTGGGGGCTCCCACGTATGAGATGTCAAGGGTAACACCCTCCGCCTCCCTCTCCACCTCCTTGGCAGCAGTAAGCGCCCTCCTTATAACCTCCACCCCGTCCGGCGCCCTTGAGCGCAGCTCCACAAACCCGTGAATCTTCACCTTGGATATGGAAACGTTCTCCTTTGCGAGCTTCACCAGGGGCTCAACCCACTCCTCCGGTATATCAAGCCCCTCCAGCGCCTCCTCACCCGCAGCCGAAATCTCCTCAAAAGCACCGTATATCTCCCCGAACTCCTCCTCCAGCTTGAACCCGACCTCCTCGTAAGCCTGCTCCAGGGACTTCCCCAGCTCCTTCGCCGCCATCTCCAGGAGCTTCTCAGCCTTCTGGGCACGCTTCCACTCCTGCATCTTCTTCTTCTTGGCAGCCTCGCTCACCCTTCTCAGGGAGAGGTCAACGTGCCCCTTCTTCCTGTCAACCGCCAGCACCTTTGCGACGGTCTTCTGCCCCTCCCTCACAAAATCCCTTATGTTCTTTATCCAGGTAGAAGCCACCTCCGATATGTGGATGTACCCGTCCCTGTCCCGGTACTCATCCAGCCTGGCAAAGGCTCCGTGGGGGTACACCTTCGTTACGGTGCACACCACTAAGTCGCCCTCGCTCGGAAACGGCTCCTTCTTCAGAACCACCTGCTATCACTCCAGCACGGCAACTATCTTGGTGAGCACCTTCACCTTTCCTCCCGTCGGCTCCGCCAGGGTCTTACCGCACACAAGGCAGGTGACCCTTGAGGAGGCACACCCGAAGAGCACCTGCTCGCTTCCGCAGTCGTCGCACTTCACCTTCAGGAACCTGGACCTGGGCTGCGGCACCACCTCCATCTACACCGCCTCCATCTCCAGCCTCTTCACCCTGAATCCCCTCATGCTCTTAGCCTTCTTGCACACCTTGCACCTGAGCACGAGGGCAACCTTCTTTGTGGGCTTGGAGCCCTTGGGCAGGGGCCTCGGGAACCCGCCGTACCCGGCCATAACCCTGCGGAACTGCCTCTGCCCTGCCTTGAGCTCGCTCGCCTTCCTCTTCTTCTGCTTGAGCACCTCGTGGGGAGTATGCCTGTTGCACTTCGCACAGTAGGTCCTCTTCTCCTTCGGCATCTTCATAACAATCACCGCTAAAACCACTTCAGCTAAACTACTCAGCCCGCCCTTTTAAGCCTTTTGGTAGAGCCCGGCTCAAACAC
This sequence comes from Candidatus Hydrothermarchaeota archaeon, assembly GCA_015521945.1. Lineage (GTDB taxonomy): Archaea > Hydrothermarchaeota > Hydrothermarchaeia > Hydrothermarchaeales > BMS3B > JAADFH01. Next base: position 813 of record WANG01000119.1, on the reverse strand, counting down.
CGCAGCATGCCATTTACAAATATAACTGATACAGGTTGAGCCCCGCGGGTAGCAGGAGCATGAGCATCCTTGAGCACCTGAGCTGGGAGGAGCTCTTAGAGCTCATGGAGAAAGAAGCCAGGCGCAGGAAGGCGCCCGTGTACGAGTTCAGGAAGCACGTAACCACGCCCTTCAGGGCGCTGGTTGCCGTTCTCCTGAGCTCCCGCACCAGGGATGAGACCACCCTTGAGGCTGTCAGGCGGCTTTTTAAGCGCGCCACCTCACCTGAGGAGCTGCTCGCCCTTAGTGAGGAGGAGCTCAGGGAGCTCATATACCCTGTCGGCTTCTACAGGAGCAAGGCGGCAAACCTCAGGGAGCTCGCGAGGGTGCTCATAGAGAGGTACGGGGGCAGGGTTCCAGACACCCTTGAGGAGCTGCTCACCCTCCCCGGAATCGGGAGAAAGAGCGCAAACGTGGTGCTCGCAAACGCCTTCGGGAGGAGCGCCATAGCCGTTGACACCCACGTGCACAGGATAGCGAACCGCCTGGGTGTGGTGAGCACCTCAAAACCCGAGGAAACCGAGGCCATGCTCCACGCCCTCGTACCCGGGGAGCTCAAGAACAGGCTGAACCTCACCCTCGTAGCCTTCGGGCAGACGGTGTGCAAGCCCGTGAAGCCCCTCTGCGGCGAGTGCCCCATAGGTGAGCACTGCCCCTCCTCTACCTCCCGCGGGCGTACTCCCCGAGCCACAGGATGAGGCTCCTCAGCGCCGACCTCGCAAGGTAGTAGGTGTGGTAGCGGTGCAGCATGTCCTCGGAGCGCTCCATGAGGCT
>WANG01000118.1 GCA_015521945.1 Candidatus Hydrothermarchaeota archaeon | reverse complement strand
TCCAAATCCCACCCATAGACCTCCTCCATTAAATTAACAAACCCCAGAATCCCGGCATCTATGAACCAGTTGCCTGTGAACTCTAAGGGCTTTGCTTCGGCATACCTCTCCTCACCAGCCACCTCAACCGCAACGCTCTCGCTTTGTGTCAACGTAATGCTCCTCCCATCTCATATCCCTATTGGAGATGGTACTACTTAAAGGTTTTGCGGTAGCCGGCTTAACGTATTACTGCAGCGCGCTCTGGAAAGAAACCGCACTGAGAGGCGATACAGCTTCAGGCGCAGCCAGAGAAGCATTTTCAGACGCTTCACCCTGCAGCAATCCCTCTACCACCCACTTAAAGCCTCAGGCAGTCCTCCAGCCTCAAACCCCTCAAAATCTCCTGTCTGCTGCGCCTATCATGCCCGCACTTTCCCGGCACCTTCACCCGCCGCTGCACCCCCTGAGCCACCTCAGCCCTTAGCCACCCCCTGGAGGTGAGATACCCGCAGGGCCCAACCCCAAGCTTTATATACGCACACCCGCAGGAGAATGCGTATGCTTGCGGGCATCCTGGAGAGAGTGGCGGCGGCTCTGTACTTCTTTCTGCCTGCCTACGTTGCAAACACCCTCCCTGGAATCTTCGGCGGGGGCATGCCCCTTGACCTGAACAGGAAGTTCATAGACGGGCGCCCCCTGCTGGGGAAGGGGGTCACAATCAGGGGGACCATCACCGGGATAGCCGGGGGAACCGTGGTGGGCGCCCTGCAGGGCAACGTGGTGCTGGGCTTTCTTCTCTCCACAGGAGCCCTTACAGGGGATGCGGTGAGCAGCTTTCTGAAGCGCAGGGCAGGGCTTGAGAGGGGCGCTCCCGTTCCCCTGCTGGACCAGCTCAACTTCGTGGTAGGCGCCCTGGTGTTTGCCAGCTTTGCTGCACCCGTACCCTTGGACTACATAGCCGTGCTGCTCGTGGTAACCCCGGTGGGTCACTTAGCCGTGAACAGGCTGGGGTACCTGCTCAGGATAAAGGACGTGCCCTGGTGATGGAGGTGATGGTATGAAGTTGCTGAAGCGAAAGCCTGCGGTGTGCGCATCCATCATGGTGGAGAGCGTTGAGGATGCCATACCACTGCTAACGGAGGCATCCGAGACTGCGGACCTGGTGGAGATAAGGGCGGATGCCCTGAAGTTCACCTCTGGATACGCGGCTGAGGTGAAGAGGCTGCTGAGGAGGGTGAGGGAGATGGTCTCCCTGCCGGTGATTCTGACGGTGAGGAGCGAGCGTGAGGGCGGGGTGTTTGCCGGCAGCGAGAGCGAGCTTGCGGAGTGCCTCCTCGCGGGTGCCACCCTCGCGGATGCGGTGGACGTGGAGCTGCGGATGGAGCACCACCTGCGGGAGGAGGTGGTGAAGCACGCCAGGAGCTCGGGGGTGCAGGTAATCGTATCCTACCACGACTTCCAGCGCACGCCTGAGATTGAGGTGATGCGGGAGGTGGTGGAGGAGGAGCTCGCCGCGGGGGCTGACATACCCAAGATAGGGGTGATGGCGAGGAGCTGCGGTGACGTGCTCAGGCTGCTGCAGGTGTGCTGCGAGTTCGGGCAGCGCATGCCCTTCGTGGGGGTCGCCATGGGCGAGACCGGCAGGGTGAGCAGGGTGGCGGCTCCAGCCCTGGGCTCGGCGATAACCTACGGGTACGTTGGAGCCGAGACGGCGCCGGGGCAGCTCAGCGTGCGGGAGCTGGTTGAGGTTCTGAGCCTCATGGGGTTGCGGAATGGTTGACGCCAGAACCAGGGTCTTCGCGGTTATCGGCTCCCCCGTGGAGCACAGCCTCTCCCCCGAGATGCACAACGCCAGCTTTGAGAGCCTGGGGGTGAACTGCATATACGTGGCGCACAGGGTGGAGAGGCATGAGCTGGGGGATGCAATAGCCGGCTTCAGGGCGCTGAAGTACGGGGGGGTGAACGTCACCATACCCCACAAGTGCGAGGTTCTCAGGTACATGGACGTGCTAAGCAGGGAGGCGGAGCTCACGGGTGCGGTGAACACCCTGGTTTTCAGGGAGGGCAGAGTGGAGGGGCACAACACCGACGGCAGGGGTGCGGTTCTCGCCCTGCAGGAGGCGGGGGTGGAGGTTGATGGCGCCAGGATGCTGGTGCTGGGTGCCGGGGGTGCCGCCAGGGCGATATGCGTAGCCCTTGCCATCGCCGGCGCGGCGCACGTGAGCGTTGCCGCCAGGAGGGTGGAGCAGGCGGAGGAGGTGGTGGAGCTGGTGCACCGTGCCGGAGGCAGGGGAAGCGCCCTGAAGCTGGCGCAGGAGCTCGGGCGGGAGGTGGTTGAGGCTCATGATGTGGTTATAAACGCCACCCCCGTGGGGATGCACCCCCGCACAGGGGAGACGCTTCTAACGGGGGAGCAGCTCACCCGGGGGCAGGTGGTGATGGACATAGTCTACAACCCCAGGCGCACAAGGCTGCTTGAGGAGGCTGAGCGTGCAGGGTGCAGAACCGTTGACGGGGTGGGGATGCTGGTGCACCAGGGTGCCGAGGCAGAGAGGCTGTGGCTGGGGGTTGAGCCGGACGTGGAGGCGATGCGAAGGGCGGTGCTCAGGGCGCTTGAAGGTTGTGAATGATTTTACGTTGATGTAACACGTTAACGGGATAACTCTAAATAGAGGTTGTTTCAAAGTAGCATTGCAGGGAGTGCTGTATGCTTGAAGCTGTGGTGACTCTGCTGATATCCATAATTCCGGGCTTCTTCCTGTCTCTGCTGATATTCCGCAGGCTGGATGTGGTGGAGAGGCTGGTCAGCGCCTACGTGCTCAGCTTCGTGTGGGTGGCTCTGTGTCTTTTCGTGCTGGACAACCTGGGCTCGCTGTGGTACCTCTACCCCGCCACCATGATCACCAAGACCAAGGGGGTGGTGATACTCGCCCTCCCGGTGCTCCTCTCCCTGCCGTGGCTGGTGAAGCGGGGGTTGCGGGGCCTTAAGGCGGAGCTGCTGGTGCCCCCGAGCACCGCCACCATCGCAGTTCTGATTCTGGGTGCTCTGCTCGCCACCTCGGTGGCGCTTGAGAACTTCTCGGCGCCTCAGCCTCCTGCTGAGGACCCCTTCTTCCACATAAAGATGGCGAACCACTACGCCAGCTACGGGCACTCCCACAGGGTTGAGAGCATCTGGGAGGGGGTTGCCAAGGAGAAGGCAATGCTTGTGAGGAAGGCGCAGCGAGCCATTCTACCAGCGGACTACACCTACGCCCCCGGGATGCACTACTTCCTGGGGCTTGCCATCCTGCTCTCCTCGGGTGACCCCTTCCTGATCGGCAAGCTCTTCCCCTCCATCACCGCCTTCTTCCTGGTTCTCTCCTTCTACCTGGTCGCCAGGTACGTTATACGGGATGAGGCCTTTGCCTTCGTCTCGGCGCTCGCCTTTACCTCGGCGAAGTACGTGGTGCTGCGAACGGAGTACCTGGTGCCGGAGAGCGTGGGCATGGTGATGATGTTCGCAGCCTGGTATGGGGTCTTCAGGTTCCTGAGGGAGGGTGCCAAGAGGTACCTGATGCTGTACTTCTTCATGATGCTGGGCATCGTCATAACCCACCACAACGTGGCTCTCATAACCACCCTCCTGGTTCTCAGCACGGGTGCGGGTGAGCTCCTGCTGCTGGGCAGGCGGGGGCTTGCAAAGTTCGGGCTTATCGCCCTGCCACCTGCCCTGGGGCTGGTGATAGCCGGCTGGTGGGTGTACAGCATGGGCATGACCTTGGAGCCCTTCCTCAGGTTCTCGCCCCAGGCGAATCAGCTCACCTTCGGCTTCTTCCTTGCTCAGGCGGGTACCACCACCTTCATCGCCACCGCTCTGGGGGTGGCGTCTCTGATTTACCTGATGTACAGGGGGAGGAGCAGGCGTTACCTGCCCGTGCTCGTTGCCTTCTTCGTCATCCTCTTCTACACCCAGTTCCCCAGGTTCAAGCTCCCCATAGCCCTCTACGGCTCCAGGTACCTTTACTACCTGGTGCCTGCGGCGGCGCTGGTGTGCATGGTGGGGCTCAGGGAGCTGGTGAGGTACGCTGAGACGGGCAGGAAGAGCAAGCTCAGACCCCTTGCCGTGTTTGTGCTGTTCTTCATGTTCTCAGCCCAGGCGGCGCAGGCGATGTTCCTTGAGAGGCCCGAGTGGTACAGGGTGCTTTCACCGGAGGAGTTTGAGGCGGGTATCTGGCTGGGGGAGCAGCTCGGGGAGTACGACAGGGTCGGCGTGAGGAACTGGTGGGCTGCCCAGGGGCTGATAGTGCTCCACCCCCACCAGCCGGTTTACTTGGAGACCCAGTACCCGCCTGCGCAGCGGTACATTGATACCCTGCTAAAGAATCAGCCCTCCTACATCATGGTCAACCGCACCTCCGAGATATACCCGCTGATACGGAGGATGAGCGGTACGGTGCTGCTGTACCGCAAGGGGGATGTTGAGGTGTACCGCTTGGCTCCGCCCGAGAACCCGGTTGTGACCGTGGACGACATAAGGGTGAAGCCCCTTATAGCAGACTCCACGACTCCCGTGAGGGTGACTTTCACGGTGCGCAACCTCCACAGCACCCCACTGCAGGGGGTGGTGCAGGTGCAGATAATAAGGGTGGAGAGGGAGGGGTGGAGCATAGCCTATGAGGAGTACAGGAATGTATCCCTCCAGGGCTACACGAGCAGGCATGTTAGCGTTGAGTGGGAGGGGGAGAAGACCAGAGCCAGGTACAGGCTGGGTATCAACGTGCTAAGCAGCGACCTCAAGGAGAGGTACTACTCGGTGTGGTTCCCGGATACTGCCCTGGTGGTGAAATGAAGGTCTGCGCGGTTATACCTGCGTACAACGAGGAGCCCACGGTGGCTGAGGCTGTGCGCCAGTGCCTGAGGTACGTGGATGAGGTCATAGTGGTGGACGACGGCTCCACCGACAGGACGGCTGAGGAGGCGGAGCGCGCGGGTGCGGTGGTGGTGCGCCACCCGGAGAACGTGGGTGAGGGGGGAGCAACCAGGACGGGGATAAGGGTGGCGCTGGAGAGGGGGGCGGAGGCGATAGTCACGGTGGACGCGGACGGGCAGCATGCCCCCGAGGAGATGATGCGCCTGCTCCAGCCGGTGGTTGAGGGGAGGGCTGACATAGTCTTCGGCACCAGGATGCACAACTTCACGGGACCGAGGAGCAAGTGGGTGGGCAACCTGATACTGACCTGGCTGACTTCAAGGCGGGTGTCTGACTCCCAGTGCGGGTACAGGGCGATGAGCAGGAGGGCTGCGGAGGCTATAAGCATAGAGAGCAACCGCTACGAGGTTGCCTCGGAGATCGTGATGAAGGCGGTGGAGAGGGGGCTCAGGATAGAGGAGGTGCCCGTGAGGTGCATCTACAGGGAGGCCAGGAAGGGAAAGGGAGCCAGGGTGAGGGATGGAATCGCCATCGCCCTGTGGGTGGTGCGGTACCGCATCAGGAGGGTGCTCAGGAGGCTGAGGAGGAGCGGGGATGGGAGAGGTTAGCGTGGTGGTGGTGAACAGGAACCGCAGGCGGGAGCTGGAGGCATGCCTGCGCTCCCTGCAGCAGCAGAGGGTGGAGCACCAGGTTGTGGTGGTGGACAACGGGAGCAGAGATGGCTCTCCTGAGATGGTTGAGCGCCTCTTTCCTGAGGTTGAGGTGGTGAGGCTGGGGAGGAATGCGGGGGCTGCGGAGGGACGTAACATAGGGGTGGAGCACGCTTCGGGGAAGTACATAGCCTTCATAGACAGCGACGCTGTTGCGCATCCCGCCTGGCTGGAGGAGCTGCTCAGGGCGATGCGGGCGGAGAGGAGGGCTGCGGTGTGCGGCTCAAAGGTGGTTGACGGCTCAAGGCTGGTGCATGCAGGCGGGAGGTTCACCCTCATCGGTGCGGGTGTTGACCTGGGGCTGGGGGAGGTGGACTCTGAGAGGTACTCCAGGCGGTGCTACTCCGCCTTTGCCTGCTGGGCGGGTGCCATGGTGAGGCGCACCGCCTACGAGAGCCTGGGAGGGCTGGATGAGTGGTTCTTTGTTTACCATGAGGAGCCGGATTTCTGCTACAGAGCCTGGATAGCGGGGTGGAAGGTGGTGTACGTGCCCACCTCGGTGGTGTACCACCCCCTGAGCTCCTCGCTCTCGCCCTTCAGGGAGTACATGTGCCAGCGCAACAGGCTGGGGATGGTGCTGAAGAACTACGAGCTCAGGAACGTGCTCCTGGGTGTGGGGCTGAACCTCGCCTACAGCGGTGTGGTGGTGGCGAGGCACTTGGCGGGGCTGAAGCCCGAGCTTGCGGGCGCGGTGGTGAGGGGGTACCTCTCGGTGCTTGCGTCTCTTCCCGAGCTTCTGCGGAAGAGGAGGCGGGTGCAGGGGATGCGCAGGCTGGGTGATGGGGAGCTGTGCTCCCTCGGGCTGATGCTCACCCTAAGTGAAGCCCTGGAAGAGGTGCGCAGGCTGGGGGGTGTGCGCTCGTGAGGGTGCGCTGGGCTCTGGGGGTTCTGGTGGTGTGGATGCTCTTCCATGCTCTGGTCTTCCAGGGCACGGTTGTGCCCCCCGACACCTACCTGTACGCCTTCTACACCCTTGACATCTCTCCGAGCTACGCCTGGAAGCACTTTCCGGAGTACGTGTACGAGCTCAGGGAGGCTTCCTCCGGGTTTATCGGCATGCTCGGGGTGCTGAGCGCAGCCACGGGTGCGGGAGGGGTTGAGCTCGCCTTCATACCCGCGGGGGTTGCGGTGGTGGTGCTGAGCTACGTGCTCGCCAGGTGCTTCACGGGTGAGAGGAGGGCGGCTATGATAGCCCTGCTGGTTGCGGTTTACCCCTACGGCAGGGTTATAGCGGACAGCTTCTTCAGCCGCACGACCTTGGGGGCTGCCCTCGTGCTGGGGGTGCTGGTGTGCTACTTCCGCTGGATGAGGGGCAGGGAGAGGGGCGCCTGCCTGCTGATGGCCGCCCTCATGGTACTTGCTCTGGGCATGCTCTACTACACCCTGTTCTACGTTATGGTGATAGTGATGCTCCCCATGCTGGGGCTCCACCTGCTCCTGGCGCTCAGGCAGGGAAGGGCTGGGCAGGAGGCGGGGTTTGCCCTGGTTTTCTTAGCCTCAGCGGGTGCGGCGCTGGTGCTCTCCAAGGGGGGCATCTCCCAGCTTGTGACCACCTTTGAGATGCTGCTCACCAGGGGCGGCGTGCTGGCGGTGGAGAGGGAGAGCTACACCGTGGGGGTGTGGTACCACGGGAGGTTCCTGAGGGAGCTGCTGCTCTTCCTGCTGCACCTCATCCCCTACGCCGCTTCTGCCCTGCTCTTCCTCTACCTCCTGTGGCGCGGGAGGGAGAAGGTGAAGCCCGAGGAGGCTGCGGTTGCGGGTAGCATCCTGGGGCTTGCGGGGGTGGCGGTTGCCTTCTACCTCACGGGCAGCAAGCTCCCCAGGTTCCTGGAGATGAGCACCTTCTCCATGGTGCCGATGCTGGGGATTCTGGGGGAGCGCCTGGGGGAGCGGGGGTTTTCAAGGCTATTCCTGCTCCTCCTGCTGGTGGGGGTGCCGACCTCCCTGTACGGGCTTACCACCCCCAACATAAACGCCCAGAAGATAGATGCCCAGGAGATGCACGCCTGCGCCTTCGTGGGCTCGGTGCTGCCCGAGAGCGCCGAGCTCTACACCGACATGAAGGGAATCAACTGCTTGGTGCTCTTCGGCAGCCACTTCAACGTGCGCACCTCCGTGAACTACGGGGGCTCCCTCACCACCAGGAGGGTGGAGGGCATGCTGAGGGTGCTGTACGATGAGAGCTTCACCCCCCCAGAGGAGCTGCAGTACCTCCTCATAGGGGACTACATGTACAGGGTTGCGGTGGCTCCCTACAGCGTGCTTGAGCCCACGAGGAGGGAGGTGCTGGAGAGGCTGATGCAGGAGAACACGGTGCTCTACAACAACGGCAGGGTGCAGGTGGTCAAGCTTGTGCACTGATTTTTTTGATGTTACACTTGCCATGTTGCAGAAGCTTTCCTGCACGGGGTAAGTGAGAATGTGCGGACTTGGAGGAATCCTGAACAGGTACGGCGAGAGAATGTCGGGCAGGGAGATTATAAGGATGTCCTGCATGATGCGGGACCGCTACGACGGCAGAGGAGGAGGGTTCGCTGGATACGGCATATACCCCAGGTACGCCGAGTACTACGCCCTTCACCTGTTCTTCAGGGATGAGGTGGCGAAGGAGAGAACCGAGGAGCTGCTGAAGGACAGGGTGGCGATAATCAAGGACGAGCCCGTGCCCATGCGCAGGGTCAGGGAGATTCCCCCGGAGAACATAGTGTGGCGGTACTTTGTTGAGGTCCCCCACAGGTTCAGGGATAGGAAGGAGTACCAGGAGAGGGAGGAGGACTACATCACCGAGCTGGTATTCACCATTAACGACTGCATAGATGGCGCCTTTGTGGCGAGCAGCGGGAAGAATATGGGGGTGTTTAAAGCCACGGGCATGCCGGATGCGGTTGCGGAGATGTACAAGGTGGAGAAGTACAGGGCTTACTGCTGGATAACCCACGGCAGGTTTCCCACCAACACCCCGGGGTGGTGGGGGGGCGCTCACCCCTTCAACCTCTTAGACTGGAGCGTGGTGCACAACGGGGAGATAAGCAGCTACGGCACAAACCGGCGCTACCTTGAGGCTCACGGGTACAAGTGCAGGCTGCTCACCGACACCGAGGTGGTTGCGTACCTGTTTGACCTGATGGTGCGCAGGCAGGGGCTGAGCATGCGAACCGCCGCGGTGGCGCTTACCCCGCCCTTCTGGAAGCAGATTGAGCGAATGCCCGAGCCGAAGCGAAGCGTGTTCACGGCTCTGAGGATGACCTACTCCCAGGCGATGCTCAACGGGCCCTTTGCGGTTATCGTGACGAACAGGGACACCATGGTGGGGCTGAACGACAGGATAAAGCTGCGCCCCCTGATAGCGGCGAGCAGCGAGGACTGCGTGTACCTTGCCAGCGAGGAGGCGGCGATACGGGAGGTGGAGAGCAACATTGAGAGGCTGTGGGCACCCAGGGCTGGCAATCCCGTAATTGCACGCCTGAATGAAGAGGTTAGAGAGGAGGTAATTCACTGAATGGTCAGGAACTTCCCCCCTGAGTTTGTGGTGCGTGTGGATAGGGAGGCATGCATAAACTGCCTGCGGTGCGTGAGGGAGTGCCCCTTCGGGGTGCACGAGTACGACAGGGAGAAGAAGCTCTGGAAGAGGCACCACGAGAAGTGCGTCGCCTGCCTGCGGTGCGCCTACATGTGCCCGGTGCAGGCGATCAGCATTGAGCGCTCGCCCATGGAGTACGCTCCCCACCCGGTGTGGACCAACAGGGTGAGGAAGGACATAAAGACCCAGGCGGAGACGGGCGCGGTTATCCTGACCGCCATGGGAAATGAGCTGCCCTATGTGAGCTACTTTGACCGCCTTGTTCTGGATGCCTGCCAGGTGACCAACCCGAGCATAGACCCCCTGCGCGAGCCCATGGAGCTGCGCACCTACATAGGCAGGAAGCCGGAGAAGGTGGAGCTGGAGGAGGACAACGGGGTGAGGCTGAAGACGAAGATTGCACCCAACCTGAAGCTTGAGACGCCCATAATGTTCGCCCACATGAGCTACGGGAGCATAAGCATTGAGGCGCACCTGAGCATGGCGAGGGCTGCCAAGGAGGTGGGCACCTACATGGGCACGGGTGAGGGGGGGATGCACGTGGAGCTGTACCCCTACGCCGACCACATAATTACCCAGGTTGCCTCCGGAAGGTTTGCGGTGCATGAGGAGTACCTGAAGAGGGGCGCCGCCATAGAAATCAAGATAGGGCAGGGTGCAAAGCCGGGGATAGGCGGGCACCTGCCGGGGAAGAAGGTCACGGAGGAGATTTCAAGGACCAGGATGATTCCCGAGGGGAGCGACGCTATTTCTCCTGCGCCCCATCATGATATCTACAGCATTGAGGACCTGGCGAGGCTGATATACGCCCTTAAGGAGGCTACCCGCTACAAGAAGCCAGTGTTTGTGAAGATAGCAGCGGTGCACAATGTTGCACCCATAGCTGTTGGTATAATAAGGGCGGGTGCGGATGCGGTGGTTATTGACGGGTTCAGGGCCGGCACGGGCGCTGCTCCCCAGGTGCACAGGGACCACCACGGGATTCCGATAGAGGCTGCAATAGCGAGCGTTGACAGGCGGCTGCGAGAGGAGGGGATACGCCACTGGGGGAGCATAATAGCGAGCGGGGGCATAAGGAGCAGCGCGGATGTGGCGAAGGCTATAGCGCTGGGAGCGGATGCGGTGTACATAGGCACGGCGGCGCTTATAGCCCTGGGGTGCACGGTGTGCAAGAAGTGCTACACCGGGAAGTGCGCCTGGGGCATAGCGACGCAGGACCCCGAGCTGAGGAAGCGGCTTGACCCCGAGGAGGGCGCCAGGAGGGCGGCGAACCTGCTCAGAGCCTGGAGCCATGAGCTCAAGGAGATTCTCGGTGCGCTGGGGCTGAACTCCATAGAGAGCCTGAGGAGCAACAGGGACAGGCTCAGGGGTGTTGGTCTGACCGAGCCCGAGCTGAGGGTGCTTGGTGTTAAACCTGCGGGTGAGTAGGCATGGAGATTCCGCTGAGAAAGGCAAAGGTGAGCAGGGAAGGCGAGTTTGTGGTTGTTGATGCTAAGGGTGTGCACTACCGCGAGCTGAATGAGGTGATAAACGAGCTCGTGGAGAAGGGTGAGAGGAAGCTGAGGCTCATCAATGTGAACGGGCAGAGGTACATCGCCGACGGGCTCAGGTGTGATTGCTATATTGAGATTCACGGTGTTGCGGGTGATGATTTGGCTGCTTTTGCCAACGGTCCCACGGTGGTGGTTTTCGGTGATGTGCAGGATGGTGCCGGGAACACCATGAACGCGGGCAGGATAATAGTGCACGGGCATGGCACCGATATAATAGGGCACAGCATGCGGGGGGGTAAGATATTCGTGCGGGGGCACGTGGGATACCGTGTGGGTATTCACATGAAGGAGTACAGGGAGCAGGTGCCAGTGCTGGTGATTGGGGGCACAGCCGGCGACTTCCTGGGTGAGTACATGGCGGGTGGAAGGATAGTGGTGCTGGGGCTGGAGAGGCTTGAGACCTATCCCGAGATTGCCGGGGAGTGGCTTGCCACGGGCATCCACGGGGGTGCCATATACCTGAGGGATGAGGTGGATGAGGACAGGCTCGGGTACGGTGCAAAGGTGGAGAAGCTCACCCATGATGACCGGCGCTTCTTGGAGGCTGAGGTGGGGGAGTTCTGCTCCATCTTCAGCCTGAATCCCGAGGAGGTGCTTAATGCAGAGTTTACCAAGGTGGTGCCGAAGTCGCACCGCCCCTTTGCGGATATGTACTCGGATGCGAAGGAAGGGTGAGAGATGATTGATGTTATAGGGGTGTACAGGGAGGGGGTGAGGCACTTCCTCAGGAACCCCTCCATTGCGGTGCCCTTTGCGGTTGCCAACTTCATAGTCTCGGGGCTGCTCTACGCCGTGTCTGAGCTGGGGTTCAAGCCGGAGGCTAAGGCGGGCGTGGTGGGCGTGTCCGCGCTTGTGTTCGGGGTCTCCATAGCCCTGAGCGGAATTGCCCAGGGTGTGGGGGTGAGGATGGGGGTTGAGATTGCGGAGAGCGGGAGGAGCTCCCTGGCGAGGGGGGTGAGGGTGCTTGAGAGGCAGGCTTTGCACCTGGTGCTCGCCTCGGCGGCGGTGAGTGTGACGGTGCTGCTGGGGCTGGCGCTGTTTATCATCCCCGGCATAATCGCGGGTTTTCTGCTTATGTTCACGGTCACGGCTCTCGTGATTGAGGAGCTCCCCGCCGTGAGGGCGATGAAGAGGAGCTATGATGTGGTGATTGAGCACATGGGGGATGCCATACTCTACGGGCTGATTCTGGTTATCCTAAACCTGGTGGCGGGGATAGTGAGCAGGGCTTTCCAGGGGGTGGAGGTGCTGTACTTCCTCGTGCCGCCCGTGGTGGATGCTCTTGCTATGGGGGTGATTACCTTAGCGGGGGTGCTCTTCTTCTTGGAGGCTAAGCGCTCAGCTCAAGCATCCGCTGAAGGCTGAGCATGGCGCGCTCCGCTATCCCGGGGTCTATTCTGACCACGTTCTTACGCTCTCTGAGCTGCTGCATGAACTTCTCCCAGGTGTTCATCTTCATGGTCCTGCAGATTGCACGCTCGTACAGGGGGTAGAAGCGCCTGTCGGGAAACTCACGCCTGAGGCGGTGCACCAGCCCTATCTCGGTGCCTATTATGAACTCCTTCGCGCTGCTCTCCTTAACGCGCCTGACCATCTGCTCGGTGCTGCAGATGTGGTCGGCGAGGAGCTGAACCTCGGGGGTGCACTCGGGGTGGATGAGCACCTCAGCCTCAGGGTGCTCCTCTCTTGCGCGCTCCACGTGCTCCCGCTTGAACAGCAGGTGGGTGATGCAGTGCCCCTTCTCGGGTACGGGTATTATCTGCTTGTCCCTGACGTGGCGCTGCACGTGCCAGGCGAGGTTGGCGTCCGGCCCGAAGAGCACCTTCTTCTCGGGAACGGAGCTGACTATCTTTACGGCGTTGGCTGAGGTGCAGATTATGTCTGCTTCGGCTCTGGCTTCTAAGCGGGTGTTGATGTAGAGCACCACCGCGGCGTCGGGGTGCTCTTCTTTTGCCCTGCGCAGCACCTCTGCGGGAAGCTGGGCTGCCATGGGGCAGTGGGCTTCAAGGTCGGGCATGAGAACGGTTTTGTCGGGGTTGAGGAGGGCGGCGCTTTCTGCCATGAAGTCAACCCCGCAGAAGAGGATGTAGGGTTTGTCTATGCGCTGCGCTGCCCTGCAGAGCCCTAAGGAGTCGCCCACGAAGTCTGCTACTTCCTGAATCTCGGGTATCTGGTAGTTGTGGGCGAGTACTATGCAGTCCTGCTTGAGCTCCCTGACTTCTCTGAGAACTTCATCCGTGAGCAATGCAACCACCTGCTACTCGGGGAAGGGTTAATTTTTGAAAATATTGTTGCACTTTAGCCTGAGCATACGCCAACCGTTGCAGAGGTTATCCCATGCATATACGTGCAGAGTGGTGCTGAGATGCTGACGGAGAGCATGCAGGAGTACCTGGAGGCGCTGTGGATATTCCTGAAGGAGGAGGAGAGGGAGTACGCCAGAATCAATGATATAGCGAGGGCGCTGAAGGTGGCTCCTCCGAGCGCGGTGGAGATGCTGAGGCGGATGGAGAGGATGGGGCTGGTGGTGTACTACCCGAGGGTGGGGATACAGCTGACGGAGCGGGGGGAGGAGCTCGCGAGGGAGGCGATAAGGAGCCACAGGCTGGCGGAGCTGCTCCTGACGGAGCTCCTGGGGATGGAGCTTGACTCGGAGGTGCATGAGCAGGCGTGCGACCTGGAGCACCACATCAGCAGCAGCGTTGCAGAGGCGGTGTGCGTGAAGCTGGGGCATCCCAGAAGGTGCCCCCACGGGAAGAGGATACCTAAGGGGGAGTGCTGCAGGAGATAGCCCCGTGGTGTAGCTGGTAAGCATGCGGGACTTTGGATCCCGCGACGGCGGTTCAAATCCGCCCGGGGCTATTTTTTAACCTGCCGGAGGAGAGTGTACCATTGATGCACCTGAAGAGGGGATTAGTGATACCTGCTTGTTAGGCGATTGTTATGATACAGGTAAATCCATGTTATTTGTTAGTTTTTGAAATTTATTCCAAATGAGGATTATCAAACAGGAAAGTAGATAAAAATAGACAAAGTTAATTGTCCAAAAAAGCCAGAATGAACCTCGCATAATAAAGTCTGCATTGTATCCAAAAATTGCAACAATTAAATTAGATAGTAAAATAAGGGGTAAGAGCAGAAAGACCCAAACAATCCAAAAAGGGAATGGTGCAAGTAAGTCAAAAAGGGGAGGTTTTGGGGATCCTATATCTTTGCCACTAAATACCCAGCTTTGGATATAGCCTGCAAAACATATAAACATAAATACAAGAAAAACTATGCATTTCCTCAGATCTGGCATTAAAAATTCTCTAATTGATTCTTTGTTCATCATATATCCTTCCTATCCTTTCTTTTGAAATATTTTCTTTATATTTAAGTATATCTTTGCTCGTTTGTCAAATTTATAATATCAAATCCAATAGTACATCTTATTTTTCATAATTTATTTAACGATTTGTCTTGGTATCAGCATATTTATCCTCACTCAATTTACCTCTCACAACTTTGCGTTGCTGAAGGTTACGTCGCACAACTTCCGGCAGGTATCCAGAGTCCTGAGTGGTGTAAAGGATTTAGGTGAAAGTGAAATGAGTTCAGATACTCCTTTGTTGTGTGTAGTTGAACTAATCATTTTAACATCCCTCATCATCTTCCTTTTACCCTCTTCCTTATTATCTCTTTGAAATCCAGTATAACTTCAGATTTAATATAATACCCCAAATTAATCATTTGGGGTGTTAGGCTTATCACTTCTTGTCTAGTTGGTATCTCTTTGGTGACTATCTTTCCCTCCGAATTATATATAGGACCACTGAATAAAATCCCTAAAAATATAACTCTATTTCTCCCAATATTTACACTACCATTCTTCTTATCAGTGTAGCTTCCTTCATTTACAATAAGTATAGGACTTCCAGAAGATCCCGGAAAGCAGGCCATATCAACGACACCTATTTTTTCCCCATTGAAATCTACGGCAGGATGGGAGGCTGTCACTCCACTTCGGATTAAAGGAAGTACATTCTTTTCATCGTATAATCCTATTGGATAACCATACATTAAGACATCTTCAACAGCCGAAAGATTTTTTAATTTTTCATTATTCCAAATTAAATTCTCAGTTAATGGTATTAAAAAAATATCTCTGCTATACTCCCTTTTTATCTGTTCAAACAGAGGACCTGCAAAAGTAAAAGCTAAATCATATTTGTTGTGGGGAATCCAGTTGCTTTCATATGTTATGGTTATTACTTCTCTTGAAGGGCGCTCTTTTTCGGCAAAATGAAGAGAAAATGTCACTTCATTAATATCGTCTATAACATGCCTATTCGTAATAAATACAGGTACTTTCATGTCATCTATTTCAAGTAAGAAATAAAAGCCAGTCCCTACTCCCTTAGAAGTTTGTAACCTTATTGTTGAAAATAGTAATCCTTCTGTTATTGTTTCTGGCTTTATCATATTTGCCACCTTTTTTAATTTTTAAATGTTCAATTGCATGCAATTCTCTAATTTCGTAAACATACGATATTATACACTTTTACCTAGCGCAAACTTTTATAGCCCTAATGCTAACATGATTAAATCTCTGTGAGTCTCCTCCAGCTCGCATATGAACTGAGCACAAACCTCGCATACGTTTCCATGTTTAACATTGGGACACAGCGCAGCCTCATTGGCATTTAAAGTTCACCGAGGCTCAACATAGCTCAAATCATCCAGTGTGGAAGGAATAAAATCTCTGTCTTTCCAACCTTCTTTACTCCGAAATCCTTACCAGAAAAAACCATCGCCCTCTTCGGATTATATCTCTTTAAAAAGCT
>WANG01000117.1 GCA_015521945.1 Candidatus Hydrothermarchaeota archaeon | reverse complement strand
ATCCTGGGCTACCCGAACGTCAAGAACTACGACGGCTCCTACAACGAGTGGAAGGTCAAGTACCCGGACAACATAGAGAAGTAGGCGGCACCGCCGCCTTCTCAATTTATTTTTTTGAGGTTTAATTTTGCGGGGTGGTGGCATGTACTCTGTAGCAGTGCTTGGAGCTACCGGAATCGTGGGACAGAGGTTTGTTTCCCTTCTTGCTGAGCATCCTTATTTTGAGCTCACAGCGGTGGCAGCCTCGGAGAGAAGCGCGGGCAAGAGGTATGCTGAAGCTGTGAACTGGTGCATTGAGGGGGAGATTCCGGAGAACGTGCGTGACATGGTTGTCAGAAACATAACCCCCTCGGAGGTCAGGGCTGACATAGTGTTCTCTGCTCTGCCCTCGGAGGTTGCCAAGAAGGTGGAGCCCGAGTTTGCGGAGGCGGGCGCAGTGGTGGCGAGCAACGCCTCAGCCTACCGCATGGAGGGCGATGTTCCCCTGCTGATACCCGAGGTGAACCCGGAGCACCTGGACATGATAGAGGTTCAGCGGGAGCGCAGGGGGTGGGATGGCGCCATAATCACCAACCCGAACTGCTCAACCATCATAGGGGTGCTCACCCTCAAGCCCCTGATGGACGCCTTTGGGGTTGAGGAGGTGGTGGTGAGCACCATGCAGGCGCTTTCCGGAGCCGGCTACAGCGGCGTACCCGGGATGAGCATCCTTGACAACCTCCTCCCGTACATCCCGAAGGAGGAGGAGAAGATAGAGACCGAGACCAGGAAGATACTTGGCACCTTCAACGGCTCTGAGGTGGAGTTTGCGGAGGTGAGGGTGAGCGCCTCCTGCACCCGTGTGCCAGTGCTTGAGGGGCACGCCGAGGCGGTCTTCGTCAGGACTTCCAGGGAGGCTGAGCCGGGGGAGGTGGCGGAGGTGATGAGGCGCTTCAGAGCCAAGCCCCAGGAGCTGAAGCTCCCCACGGCACCCGAGCACCCCCTGATAGTGAGGGAGGAGCACAACCGTCCGCAGCCCAGGTTTGACCGCAACGCTGGCGGAGGCATGAGCGTAACCGTTGGCAGGGTTAGGAGGGACGGGGTCATGGGGGTGAAGTACTTCTGCTTGGGGCACAACACCATACGGGGGGCTGCGGGAGCCAGCGTGCTGAACGCCGAGCTCATGCACAGGCTGGGCGTGCTCTGATGCACAGAGAGGCTACGAGATGCGCAGCACCGAGCTGCTCAGGGGCGTGCAGAATGAGGTTCGGAAGGTAATAGTGGGCAGCGAGCATCCCGTGCGCTGCCTGCTGCTGAGCCTGCTCACCTGCGGGCACGTGCTGCTTGAGGGCGTGCCGGGGGTTGCCAAGACCCTGATGGTCAGGACGCTGGCGAGAACCTTGGGATGCCGCTTCACCAGGGTGCAGTTCACCCCCGACCTCCTGCCAGCCGACCTCATAGGCACGAAGATATACAACCAGGCGACGGGGGAGTTTGAGACCAGACTGGGGCCAATATTCACCAACATCCTCTTAGCGGACGAGATAAACAGAGCCCCGCCGAAGGTGCAGAGCGCCCTCCTGGAGGCGATGCAGGAGAGGAGCGTGAGCATCTCGGGTGAGACCCACCACCTGCCTGAGCCTTTTCTCGTTCTTGCCACCCAGAACCCCATAGAGCATGAGGGCACCTACCCCCTGCCAGAGGCGCAGGTTGACAGGTTCATGTTCAAGGTTACGGTGGGGTACCCCTCGCCTGAGGAGGAGATGGAGGTCCTCGCCAGGCACGCGTCGGGGGAGGTTATTGAGGTGCGGGAGCTCCTCTCCCCCCAGGACATAATCAGGATGCAGCACGAGGTTCACAGGGTGCACTTGGAGGAGGAGATAAGGAGGTACATCGTGCGCATAGCACGGGCAACCCGCAATCCTGAGGAGGCGGGGCTGGATGAGTACGCTAATTACATACGCTACGGAGCATCCCCCAGGGGCTCCCTATTCCTGGCGCTTGCCTCAAAGGCGAACGCCCTGTTTGAGGGCAGGGACTACGTGGTGCCGGATGACGTAAAGGCGGTGGCGGTGGACGTGCTGAGCCACCGCATCATCCTGAGCTACGAGGCGGAGGCTGACGGGGTGGATGCCAGGGATATAATGCGAGCCATTCTTGAGAGGGTTGAGGTGCCCTGAGGTGGAGGCTGAGGAGATTCTGAGGAGGCTCAGGAGGATTGAGCTCAGAGCCAAGGTGGTGGCGGAGACCATGCTCGCCGGGAGGTACAGGAGCAGGTTCAGGGGGGAGGGCATGGAGTTTGAGGATGTGCGTGAGTACACCTACGGGGATGAGGTGCGCCGCATCCACTGGCAGCTCACAGCCAGGATGGGGAGAGCCTACGTGAAGGAGTTTGCCGAGGAGCGGGAGCTGCTGGTGGCGCTGCTGGTGGATGTGTCCTCCTCCATGGACTTCGGCACCTCCTGGAGGAGCCTCAGGGAGGCGGCTGCTGAGGTTGCGGGCGTGCTCGCGCATTCGGCGAGCATCTGCGGCGACAGGAGCTCCTTAGTTATGGTTAGCGACAGGGTTGAGGGGTTTGTGGCTCCCGGGAGGGGCAGGGGGCACGTGTACCGGGTGGTGCGGGAGATACTCAGGACTGGAAGGGAGCAGAGCAGGACCCGCCTGAGCACAGGCATGGAGTTTCTCGGCAGGGTGCTCAGGAGGAGGGGGATGGTGTTCGTTATCTCCGACTTCCTTGGGGTGGATGATGGGTTCTTCAGGAT
>WANG01000116.1 GCA_015521945.1 Candidatus Hydrothermarchaeota archaeon | reverse complement strand
CCCCGCGGGAGCGCGGGGAGTGCCATGGGACTCGCTTGCGCCGCCCTCCCTCAAAAACAAAAATATACCACCCCTCCACAGGGGTGGGAATTCTGAAATCCCACTCCCCGTTAGGGGTGGCACCCTCGGGGAGGGCACGATGGTATACGTATACCGTGCCCATCTTAATCACCCCACGCCCGTGCCCTCCCTTGGGTGGTGGGGGGCAAGTAGCGCCGTGCCTGCCGGACCTCGTATACCCCCCGCGGCACCGCAAGCGGGGGGTGCTCCTCGTGGGTCATCAGCGCGAGCGCATCAGGGACAACAACATAGACGCGCTCGCGCTGCTCGTCGCTGTCCTCCTCGCGGAGGCGGTATACCAGCGCGGGGAGGCGATGCGTGTGCTCGCCTTCCCCGCGCACCGCCAGCTCATCCCCCACCGCCTCCACCCCATCAGGGAGGGAGGCACGGGGGACAAGCACTACATCTCCCTGCCTAAGAACTTTTTTCCTCATTTCTCATCACCTCCTCAAATTTTTTAAGGTCGTGCTTGCACTTTTGCATGTTATTACACTGAACAACGTCGCACCAGCCGAGTAAGTGTGCTATAAGTCGCTGCTCGTCGCTGTTAAGGTGCAGATATATTAACCTGGACACTATCGCGTATGTGCTGAGATTAAGCTGCTTAAGCACTGATATTATGCGTTGTGCGTAAATCGTGCTAACTGTGTTCTGTAAGTCAAGCCATCGCCACGAAAAATGAATAACGTGTGGGCAGCGCATAGCTGCCTCACCCCTGTATTTCGCTCAGAATCCGTAACGTTGCCTCCACGGATGTCTCTATAGCGCTGAGAAGCGTGTAAACCTCTGATGGGCTCTGTTCTGTGAAAATTGTCAATATTGGGACAACGAAAGGCTTGGAAATGAACGGGTTGCTTGTTCTGTATACTCCGATGCGCACCGTGTCCCTGTAGCTCTCAACGCTGTAAATGTATTCTAAGTCTGCTTGAGCATCAAAAGCGTGCTCGGGGGCTCTGAGCACGGGCGGCGTAAATGATGATAATCGTAGAAATTCAAAGCATCGTGGTGTAATTGTTGTATAGTCTGTCGCAATTATGCGCGCCGCATCGGGGTGAGAGCGCAGATAATTATACAGCTCCCACCCCAACCCTGTGGGGTATCCATCGTGGTGGCGGTAGTAAGCCCGCCACCTTGTAGGCTGCTTAAAACACACCACTGCCCTCGTGCTCATTTTTTTCTCACCTCCAAAATTTAGAGGGTGAGGAAATTCCTCACCCCGATTATCTTGTTGTCCTTGTCCCGGACTGCCCCTGCTGGGGACGTGTCCGGGGCAAAGATGTCATACCTCACCACCCCCCGCTCTCGGAGGGCGGTGAGGACGAGGGAGGACACCAGATAACCTTCGTAGGGCTCCTGCAAGGAACAGGAACCCCCGTCCTCCCTCTTTTCGGGCTGCCTCCCCTCCGCCTCACACTGGGAGCGGAGGGTGCAATTTAGGCACACAAGCGGCAGCCCTTGCACGTTCTCATAAGAGGCGGTGTAAACTTCCACCGCCTTCCCCTCAACCTGGGCGACACCCACGAGGCGGCTGTGGGTTGCCACCCGGGCGACCTGTCCGCTGGGTGGGATAACTACTTTTCTCCCACCCGTGTATACTACTATATCGTGGGGGGTGAGGTTAACCCACCCCCCTATTTTCCGCACCTTTTCTACTTTTTCGTTTGCCATTCATCTCACCTCCTTTGTTTTTTGATGCGGGGCGGGGGAGTTGAACCCCCCAAGGGCGCCGACCGCCACCCCGCAAGGAAATAAAAAAAGGGGGTGGGAGTGCCCCGCGGCTAATCATGCACGAGACACTCCCACCCCTGGCAGGGTGTGTAGCGCTCCCAATGAGCACTACACACCCTAAAGGGCGAGGAGCAGTTATGACACTCCTCGCCCTCACACGCCCCTCCCGGGTGCCCCCGGGAGAGGCGCTGCTGCTGGTAGGGGCAGTTAGCGGGGTCAATCCCCACCCCTACCAGCGACTCCGCCTCCTCCCCCGGGGGAAGGGAGGAGGCGGCTTCTAAAAATCTCTCAAGGAGGTGGAGGTTCATTTCCTCCACCTCCTTGATTTCCTCCGCATCCCCACACGGGGGGATGCGGAGGCGCCCACCCCAATAGGGACAATCTTCCTCCATTTTTCTCACCTCCAACATTATGTTACCTACCTACCTATATATACTTTTCGCATAATATAAAGCATTACTGTTGGTAATATGTAAGGAGAAAAAAATTAAGGGCGCGCACGCCTGAAGCATGCGCACCCTTCCGAGAAATTGAAATAGGGGTTTACGCCGTATTCCAGCACTATACTACACCACCCCGTTTCGGGGTGGTATTCTGCGCATTCTTTGCAAGTTCCCATTTTTCTCACCGTCTTTATTATTGTTCAAGCTCATATATATACTTTTCGCTTAATGACTATTAAGCTCCCGCACCGCATGTGAATTTATGCTTTATTATTACGCGTGATTCAGCATCACAGTTTTTAAAAAAAATTTAAATTTTAATTACTCCTCAAAACACGGCGCCAATAAGAAGCTCAAGTTAGCCAAGCTTCTTGGGTAGTCAAGCTTGAGCGGTATATCGTTGCCGATGCTGAGCCTCGCGATATCTGTGATGTCCCCCGCCTTGGTCATATCCCTCAGATACTCAATGCTGAACATGCTCCTGCAAGGCTGCTCACACCTGAAGCTCATCGCCTCATCCTTGGGCACCACTATTTCCACATTATAAGGTCCCTCAGGCGCCTTCTCCTCTACCTTATCTATGTAACCCTCTGCCGAGATTCTGAAAGCCTCGGAGTCGCAGCTCAGCACCACGTGCTCGCTTATAATCTCCACGCTCTTGATAGCTTCGCTCAGCACCTTCGGGTCCACCTCAACCTCGGCAAGGAAGCTCAGCTCGGGCACCCTGAGCTCCTCACCGCCCGCGGCAATCAGGGGCAGGCTGAACCTCCTTGTAGCCCTGCCGTGCAGCACTATCTGCAGGGAGCTCGGCTCCTCGCCCTCGGCGATAAGCTCAACGGCGTCGCTGGCGCCAGCGCGCTTCAGAATGGTGTTCAGCCTGTCCAGGTCAACGCCAAGCACCACGTCGCTGCCGCACTCGTACTCGTCAAAGCTGCTCGCAGGCAGCAGAAAGTCAACCATCGCAACGTGCGCAGGGTCCATGGCACGCAACCTGAGCCCGCTATCGCTCGCCTCTATCCCAGCCTCATCTATCATGTTGGATATCGCATCTATGCTCAGCTTCAGCACCTTCGCATCCGAAAGCATGGCTCTCATATCTCAGCCTCCTTGCTCAGACTCTCAACCGCATACTTAACCTGCTCGTAAAGGCCTGGCTCAAGCCCCTCCATATCCTGCACCACCTCCACCTCTATAACCACCCCCTCCTCAACCCTGGGTCTGCCTATCACCCTGACCCTCCTTCCCTCCTGCACCTGCTCAAACACCTCGGGGTCGGAGAAGAGCAGCACCGCTCTACCTGTGCCGTCGTCCAGCAGGGCTGTGCCGCCCGCGGAGTCGCGGTCCACGATGGTACCCAGCACCCTCACCCGCCTCATCTCGGGGAGTATGCTCCCTATCTCCACCTCAACCGCCGGTGCCCGTCTGCGCTGCTCCTTCATCTCGTCTCCCTTACCTTAACGCTTCTGGCGCCCCTCGCCATTATAACCTTGCCGGTTCTTGCAATCTCAACAATCCCGTAGGTGCGCATGAGCTCAATAAAGGCGCTCAGCTTCTCCTCATCCCCCGTTATCTCAATCATCATGCTCTGCTTCGCGACATCCACGATTCTCGCCCTGAAAATGCTGGCATACTGCACCACCTCCGCCCTCGCACGCTCGTTCTTCACGCTCACCTTGATCAGCGCCAGCTCCCTGACAACGCTCTCAGCCTGCCTGAGCTCGCTCACCTTCACCACTTCAATCAGCTTGTTGAGCTGCTTCATCACCTGCTCAAGGGTCTGCCTGTCCCCGTGCACCGTCATGGTTATCCTGGACACCCCGGGTATCTCCGTTGAGCCCACCGAGATGCTGTCTATGTTGAAGTTCCTCCTGCGCAGCATTCCAGCTATCCTCTGCATCACCCCAGGGCGGTCCTCCACCAGCGCAACTATGAAGTGCTCCTCCTGCATGCTCAGCCTATGACCTCCTTCAGGCACTTTCCGGGAGGCACCATCGGGAAGATGTTGCACTCCCTCTCAATCACGAAGTCCACCACCGCCGGCTTTCCCGCCTCTGCCGCCTGCTTCAGAGCGTCCCCTATCTCCCCCGGCCTCTCCACCCTTATCCCGAAGGCACCGAAAGCCTCGGCGACCTTCACAAAGTCGGGGGAGCTGCCCAGGTCAACAGCCGAGTACCTGCGGTCGTAGAAGAGCTCCTGCCACTGCCTAACCATTCCCAGGTACCGGTTGTCAAACACCGCCACAATCACGTCTATCTCATTCACCACCGCCGTGGCGAGCTCCTGGATGTTCATCAGGAAGCTCCCGTCGCCTGCTATGTCCACCACCCTCACCTCGGGCTTCGCCACCTTCGCCCCTATTGCAGCCGGGAACCCGAAGCCCATGGTGCCGAGCCCGCCCGAGGATATGAAGGTTCTGGGCTTGCTGCGCTGCATGTAGCAGTGCGCCCACATCTGGCACTGTCCCACCTCGGTTGTTACTATGTCATCCTCCCCCAGGAACTCCATTATCTCCTTTATCACCCTGTGGGGCTTCAGGGGCACATCGTCGTACTCCAGCTCGGGTGCAAACTCCTTCTTCCAGAGGGTGACCTTCTCAATCCAGCTCCTGCTCCTCTCCCGGCGCCTCATCTCGCCCAGCACCCCGAGGAGCTGCCCCAGCACCCGCTTCGCATCCCCCACCACGGGTATGTGCGCCCTCACGTTCTTCCCTATCTCCGCGGGGTCTATGTCTATGTGTATCACCTTGGCTTCAGGAGCAAAGCAGCTCACCATCCCGGTGCTCCTGTCGCTGAACCTGGTACCCACGGCTATCAGAAGGTCAGACTCCGTAACGGCGTGGTTCGCCTCCCTTCTGCCGTGCATCCCCAGCACACCCAAGGAGAGGGGGTGCGTCTCCGGGAAGCTCCCCTTGCCCATGAGGGTGGTAACCACGGGCGCGGGTATGAGCTCGGCGAGCTGCCTCAGCTCCTCAGAGGCGCCCGAGATTATCACCCCGCCCCCCGCTAAGATTACCGGGCGCTCAGCCTCAAGTATGGCTCTGGCAGCCTCCCTGACCTGCTTAGGGTGCCCATCGTAGGTGGGCCTGTACCCCATCAGGCTGACCTCCTCGGGAAACTCAACCTCCGCGGTGCCCTCCTGCATGTCCTTGGGCAGGTCTATTAGCACGGGTCCTGGCCTTCCAGTCTGGGCTATGTGGAAAGCTTTCCTCACCACCTCGGGTATCTCGGAGACGCTGCGAACCTGGAAGTTGTGCTTGGTTATGGGCATGGTTATGCCTATGACATCCGTCTCCTGGAAGGCGTCCTTGCCTATGAAGGGGGTTGCCACCTGGCCTGTGATTGCCACAACCGGGGAGGAGTCCATGTAGGCGTTGGCTAAGCCCGTGGTGAGGTTGGTTGCCCCAGGCCCAGAGGTTGCGCTGCACACTCCAGCCCTCCCCAGCACCCTGGCGTAGCCATCTGCGGCGTGCGCGGCACCCTGCTCGTGCCTCATCAGTATGTGCCTGATGCTTGAGCTGTACAGGGAGTCGTAGAAGGGTATTGAGGCTCCCCCGGGGATTCCAAAGATAACCTCAACACCCTCTCGCTCAAGCGCCTGAACCACCGCATCAGCACCCTTCATCTCAGCCATGACGTAACACCTGCTCTCCTTTCATATTCCACCGTGAGCTTAAAAACCTTTTTGGGTGCACCAGAGCGCTGGAGCTGGAGGCTCAGGGGGCTCGCTCCTGCCCCTGGCGCACCTCCTCGTGCCGCCTGCCCCTCTGCTTCCGGTCCCTCCTCCTGAGTATCTTCCTGAGCTCGGTGTGGATGAATCCCTTCTCCTCTAAGTCTGCGCGCTCCTCCTTCACCGTGAGCTTTATCACCAGCACCAGCGCCAGTATGAAGAGGGTTGCCATCGCCAGGCTGAGGGGAGGTATCTCCATGGCGCCCGTCAGTATAATCTCCCTGAGCACCGCCACCAGGGTTATCTCAGCCATGAAGCTCACGGCAACGCGGTGCTCCTTGAGGTATATGATGAGCATGCGGTAGGTCTCAACCAGTATCATTATGTAGAGTATCTCGGACACCACCCGCTTGAACTCAAAAGCGTGGGAGACCTCCATCAGGATGTTTATGAGCACCCTCACGCTGACGTAGAACACCACCATGGAGAGGGCGATGATTATGAGGTCCTGGATGGTCTCTAAGGTCTTCCTGAAGACGTCGTGCACCCTCCTGTAGAGAATCACCTGCTCCTCTGACATGCTTCAGCCCCCCCATAAGAAGAGAGGTGTATCCCGGCGGCCGGATTTGAACCAGCAACCTAGGGATCTACAGTCCCCCGCTCTACCAGGTTGAGCTACGCCGGGGTCGTGGGAAAAATAAGAGGGGTTAACAGGGGAAAGAAAATTTATGTTCAGTCAAAGTCCGAATCTCCGCCGCTACCAGAGTCGCCGCCTTCGCCGCCCTTGTCCTTGCTCTCGGTGCTCGCAGCTATCACGTCATCAATTCTGAGTATCATCACTGCCACTTCGCTTGCGGAGTCAATGGCTTGAGCTTTCACCGAGAGAGGCTCCACGATACCCTCGCTGACCATGTCCTTCACTTCGCCTTTGTACACATCCAGTCCGAACCT
>WANG01000115.1 GCA_015521945.1 Candidatus Hydrothermarchaeota archaeon | reverse complement strand
ATAGCGAAGGGGGCGGGGATGATTGCACCCTCCCTGAGGCACGCCACCATGCTGTGCTTTATTGCCACGGATGCGGCGGTGGAGAGGGAGGTGCTTGATGATGCCCTGGAAGAGGCGGTGCGCAGGAGCTTCAACAGGGTGGTGGTGGACGGGGACATGAGCACCAACGACATGGTTGTGCTTCTTGCAAATGGGAGGGCTGGCAACAGGAGCACCGATGGGTTTCATGAGGCTCTGCGGGAGGTTGCCCTGAGGCTCGCGAAGAGCATAGCCAAGGATGGTGAGGGGGCGAGCAGGTACCTGGAGGTGGTGGTGAGGGAGGCGAGGAGCGAGGCTGAGGCAGAGGCTGCGGCAAGGGCTGTGGCGGGCTCTGCATTGGTAAAGACGGCGCTTGCTGGCGCTGACCCCAACTGGGGCAGGGTCGTGGCGGCTCTCGGCTACTCGGGGGCTAAGGTGGTGCCGGAGAGGCTGAGCGTGTTCATTGAGGGTCCCGAGGGAAGGGTGTGCGTCGTGGAGCGGGGAAGGGGGAGGGCAGAGGAGGAGGTGCTTGAGGCTGCGCGCAGGGTGATGCGGGGCAGGGAGGTGAGAATAGTGGCACACCTCGGCGCCGGCAGCGCCTCTGCTGAAGCCTACGGGTGCGACCTCACCTGCGAGTACGTGAGGATAAACTCGGAGTACAGCACGTGAGCGCCTCCAGGGGCTTAATTGATACCAGAGCAAGCGGCGGCGATAGGTTTATATTCCACAGGAAGCGGAGGTGATGCATGCTGCGTGCGGTTGCTCTCGGGGTGGTGTGTGCGGCGCTCGGGTCTCTGGGGCAGATAATGTTCAAGATGTCCTCCGATTCCATAAGCTTCCTGAGCCCCACAAGCCTCCTCAACAGGTACCTCATCGCCGGGCTTGGGATGTACGGGGTGGCGACGCTCCTCTACCTCTACGCGCTGAGGGATGTTGAGGTGTCTGTTCTGTACCCGGTGATATCCCTGAGCTACGTCTTCGTGCTGCTGCTGGGGAGTGCGCTGCTGGGGGAGAGAACCTTCTACTGGAACTACGCGGGCGCCGCCCTGGTGGTGCTCGGGGTTGCGCTCATAATGTGGAGGTAGGGCACCCCAAGGGATATAAGACGGATGGTGCAGATTCTACCCATGCGCCTGAGTCAGGTGCTCATGCAGACCCTGGGAATAAAGCGGGAAGAGCAGGTGCTTCTTGTTACAGATACGGCGATGCTCGGGCAGGCTTCCATGCTGCGTGAGGCGCTGCGCGAGCTCAGCTCGGAGGTGGTGGAGGTGCGCATGAGCCCCCGCAGGATGCACGGAGAGGAGCCTCCCGCCTGCGTTGCGGCTGCCATGGGTGCAGCGGATGTGGTGGTGGCTGCCACCAGCAGGTCCCTGAGCCACACCTCCGCCAGGAGGCGTGCCTGCGAGGCGGGGGCGAGGGTGGCGAGCATGCCAGGGATAACGGAGGAGATGCTCACCTCCGGCGGCATGCTGGCGGACTATGAGGAGGTCAGGGAGCTTGCGGAGAGGGTGGCGGAGGTTCTCACAGGGGGGAGGAGGATAAGGATAGAGGCGCCCGGGGGTACCAAGTTTGAGGCTGACATCTCGGGGAGGGAGGGGCAGGCGGACACCGGGATGATTCGCCGCCCAGGAGACTTCGGGAACCTGCCTGCTGGAGAGGGTTTTATCGCTCCCGTGGAGGGGAGGAGTCATGGGGTGCTCGCCTTTGACTGCTCCTTCTCGGGCGTGGGGAGGCTTGAGGAGCCCCTGGTGGTTGAGGTGGAGGATGGCAGGCTGAAGGAGGTGCCGGAGGAGCTCTCTGGGATGCTCGTGTCGGAGGCTTCCAGGATGGTGGCGGAGGTGGGAATAGGCACGAATCCATGTGCGGTGCTCAGGGGGAACGTGCTGGAGGACGAGAAGGTGCTGGGCACCGTTCACGTTGCCTTCGGGGACAACCACACCTTCGGGGGGAGGATAGAGGCGGAGGTGCACCTTGACGGGGTCATCTCCTCCCCGGATGTGTGGGTGGACGGGCACAGGCTCATGGAGGGAGGCAGGCTGTGCTTCCCGTAGTGCTGAACCTGCGGGGGAGGCAGGTGGTGGTGTTCGGAGGGGGAAGGGTGGCGGAGCGCAGGGTGGCGAAGCTGCTCCAGGCGGGGGCGCGGGTGAGGGTGGTGAGCATGAGCTTTACGGGGGCTCTACGGAGGCTCGCTTCAGGGGCTGAGGGTCTCACCTTGGTGCGGGCGAGGGTGGTCCCCGAGGAGGTGGAGGAGCACGTGGGTGACGCCCTCCTGGTTTTCGCCGCCACCAGCGACGGGAGGCTGAACGATGCCATAGTGGAGGAGTGCAGGAGGCTCGGAAAGCTGGTGAACCGCGCGGACGGGGTGGCTGACTTTGTGATGCCCGCCAGCTTCAACGTGGGTGATGTGGTGGTTGCGGTGGCAACGGGGGGAAGGAGCCCCGAGGTGGCGAAAATGATAAAGAGGAGGCTGATGAAGGCAGTTGCACAGGAGGATATTCTCTTGGTAGAGTTGCAGGAGAGACTTAGAGGCGAGCTTAGGAGGCTTGTGCCGTCCCCTGAAGCCAGAAGGCGTGTGCTCAGGAAGGTGGCGAGGGACCAGGAGGTGCTGCAGATGCTCAGAAGCGGGGACTCAGAGGGCGCCTTCAGGATGGCGATGAGGCTGGCGGAGGCTGAGCATGCACACGGTTAACATAAGGGTAACCCACAAGCGGGCGGATGTGGAGACCTTAGAGACCTTTGCCTTCCCGGATGTGGAGAAGGCGCTCAGGGACATCCACAGCCTGCCCCACGTGGAGGAGTGCGTGATTATCCAGACGTGCAACAGGGTTGAGATATTTGCAGCCTCTGAGGATGTGAGGGCGGCGAGGCACCACATAGTTGACTACATCATGGAGGATGTGCTATCAAGGATGCGCAGGCGCAGGGGCATCTCGGAGCAGGAGTGCGTGCCCCCGGAGGTGCTCGCCAACCAGATAATAAAGTTCTCTTCAAAGCTTCATGATGTGATGGAGGTGGACTACCACACCGATGCCCTGAGGCACCTGCTGCGGTTAGCCTCGGGTGTGGAGTCAATGATAGTGGGGGAGGACCAGATTCTGGGCCAGGTGCGGGATGCCTACAACCTGGCGAGGAGAGCGGGAACGGTGGGGGAGTTTTTTGACAAGATATTCACCAAGGCGATACACGTGGGGAAGCTGGTGAGGAGCACCACGGGAATCAACAAGGGGGCGGTGTCCATAGGGAGCGCAGCTGTTGAGCTGGCGGAGCAGGTGCTGGGCACCCTGAGGGGCAGAAGGGTGCTGCTGATAGGCGCAGGGGAGATGGGTAAGCTGGTCTCAAAGGCGCTCTGGAGCTATCAGCCCGCCGAGATTCTGGTGGCTAACCGCACCTGGAGCAAGGCGGAGAGGCTTGCCGCCGAGCTGGGCGGCAGGGCGGTGAGGTTCTCGGATATACCCGAGGTGATACCGCACAGCGACTTGGTTATAACCGCAACCAGCTCCGATAAGCCCATAATCACTAAGGAGGTGCTGGGGGACGGAAGCAGGAGCATGGTTATCATAGATGTTGCCATACCCAGGAATGTGAGCCAGGATGTTGCCTCCCTGCCGGGTGTGAGGCTGTTCAACATTGATGACCTGCGGGAGGTGGCGGAGAGAAATAAAAAGGCGAGGGAGAGGGAGATTGAGAGGGTGGAGGAGATTATTGACAGGGAGCTCGGGATGCTGATAAGGCACCTGTACAGGATTGATGTGGAGGGCATAGTGAGGGAGCTCTTCAGGGAGGCTGAGAGCGTGAGGCGGAGGGAGATGGAGAGGGCGCTCAGGATGCTGGGGAACGGGGTGAGTGAGAGGGAGAGGCGCATCATAGAGGACCTGAGCAGGGTGCTGGTGAAGCGCATAACCTCACCGATTGCCGAGAACCTGCGCAGGGCTGCGGAGATGGGGGACCAGGAGGCGGTGAGGGTTGCTGAGAAGCTGCTGAGGTGTGAGGATGTTTCCGAGGGTGAGGCTGAGAAGGCTGAGGAGAACTGAGAAGCTGCGGGAGATGGTGGGGGAGACCACCCTCCAGCCAAGCGACCTCATCTACCCGGTGTTCGTGGATGAGACCCTGAGCAGAAGGGTGCCGATTGAGAGCATGCCGGGGCAGTGGCGCCTGCCCCTGGAGGAGCTTCCGGCTCTTGCGGAGGAGATGGTGTCCCTGGGGATACCCGCGGTCATGCTCTTCGGGATTCCCGCGAGGAAGGATGCGAGGGGAAGCGGGGCTGCGGATGCTGAGGGTGTGGTGCAGCGGGCGGTGAGGGAGCTCAAGCGCACCTCGGGTGATGAGCTGGTGGTGATAACGGATGTGTGCCTGTGCGAGTACACCTCCCACGGGCACTGCGGGGTGGTGGAGGGGGGTGAGGTGCTCAACGACCCCACCCTTGAGGTTCTCGCCAGGGTGGCGGTGAGCCACGCGGAGGCGGGGGCTGACATCGTTGCCCCCAGCGACATGATGGATGGAAGGGTTGGGGCGATAAGGCAGGCGCTGGATGATGCGGGGTTTGAGAGGGTGGGGATAATGAGCTACTCCGCCAAGTACGCCTCTTCCTTCTACTCGCCCTTCAGAGATGCAGCCAGGAGCTCGCCCGCCTTCGGGGACAGGAGGAGCTACCAGATGGACTTCAGGAACGCCAGGGAGGCGCTGCGGGAGGTTGAGCTTGACATCGCCGAGGGGGCGGATATAGTGATGGTCAAGCCTGCCCTGGCGTACCTGGATGTTATAGCGAGGGTGAGGGAGAGCTTCAGGGTGCCGGTGGCTGCCTACAATGTGAGCGGGGAGTATGCGATGATTAAGGCTGCGGCTGCCGCTGGCTACTTGGAGGAGAGGAGCGCCGTGATGGAGGTTCTTACCGCGATAAAGCGTGCGGGTGCTGACCTGATACTGAGCTACCACGCGCCTGATGTTGCGAGGTGGCTGCAGGAGGTGCGGTGATGGGCTCAAGGGAGCTTTTTGAGGAGGCGAAGAGGTACTTAGTGGGGGGCGTGAACTCCCCCGTGAGGGCGATGAAGCCCTACCCCTTCTTCACAGCCCGCGCTAAGGGGGCGAGGCTGTACGATGTGGACGGGAACTCCTACATTGACTACTGCCTTGCCTACGGTCCCCTGATACTGGGGCATGCGCATCCCGAGGTGGTGGAGGCTGTCAGGAGGCAGGCGGAGCTGGGAACAGCCTACGGCACGCCCACGGAGCTTGAGGTTGAGTTTGCAAAGCTCATCGTCAGAACGGTGCCCTGCGCCGAGATGGTGAGGTTCGTGAACACAGGCACGGAGGCGACGATGGCGGCGATACGCCTCGCCAGGGGTGCCACGGGAAGGAAGAAGATACTGAAGTTTGAGGGCGCCTTCCACGGGGCGCACGATTATGTCTTAGTGAAGGCGGGCAGCGGTGCAACCACCCACGGGGTGCCAACCTCTGCCGGGGTGCCGGAGGAAGCCACCCGCAACACCCTCCTGGCGAGGTTCAACGACTTCCAGGGGGTGGAGGAGGTGTTCAGGAGGCACGGGGAGGAGCTCGCCTGCGTCATCCTGGAGCCTGTAATGGGCAACGCGGGGTGCATCCTGCCGGAGGAGGGCTTCCTGAAGTTCCTTAGGGAGGTTACCTCGGAAGCGGGGGCGCTTCTGATTTTTGACGAGGTGATAACCGGGTTCAGGCTGAGCCTGGGGGGTGCCCAGGAGTACTACGGAGTCGTCCCGGACATGGCAACCCTGGGGAAGATAGCCGGCGGGGGGCTGCCCATAGGGATACTGGCGGGCAGGGAGGAGCTCATGCAGCACCTCTCACCCTTGGGCAGGGTGTACCAGGCGGGCACCTTCAACGGGAACCCCATGAGCATGGCAGCGGGCCTGGCTGCCGTGGGGGTGCTCGCTAAGGAGAAGCCCTACGGGAGGCTTGAGGAGATGGGAAGGCGCCTGCGCAGGGGTCTTGAGGAGGTGTGCCAGGATGCGGGGGTGGAGGCGAGGGTTTACGGTGTTGCCTCCATGCTGCAGGTTTACTTCACCTCCTCCGAGGTGAGGGACTACGAGAGCGCCCTGAAGGCGGATGCGGAGCTCTTCCTCAGATACCAGCGGGAAATGCTGAAGAGGGGCGTTTTCCTGCCCCCGTCCCAGTACGAGAGCTGCTTCCTCAGCACAGCCCACACCGGGGAGGAGGTTGAGCTTACCTTGGAGCGCGCGGGGGAGGCTCTCAGGGAGGCCAGGGCTTAGGAGGCAAGGCTGCGCATGCCTCCGAAAAAAAGCTGGCGGCTCTGGAGCATGAAATGGCAGTCCATCCTGTGCACGAGGACAAGCACGTTATTTTTTGCATGCACCTCATTAAACGAAAGCTTTATATGCAAGAAGATAAGAAAATAATCCTGAGGTGGTGAGATTATGGGAGAACTACCAGTGGCAGCATGCGGTAGGATAATACGAAAGGCTACCAACATGCGTGTTGGCAGAGATGCTGCGATGGTGCTGGCAGAGCTGCTGGAGGAGATTGGTACAGAGATTGCCACGGAAGCAGGGAAGCTTGCCAAGCACGCGAAGAGAAAGACAGTCAAAGCCAGTGACATAAAGCTCGCGAGCAGGTAATCCAGCACTTTCTTCTCCTTTTATTTTTTGCGGTGGATTTATGCTGCAGGTTATTGGTTACTTGGTTGCGTCACTTCTTCTGTTTCTGGTTGCGATGGTAGCCTCCTACTTCATCTGCACCATGGCGGGATATTCTCACCCGGTGTACGCGGCGGTGCTGCTGTTCGTGCTGCTGGTTTCTCTGCCCTGATTCACAGGGACCCCGCAAGGAACTTCCAGCGGATAGTTACGGCCACCATAGTGGTGCTGCTCTTCCAGATGACCCTGCTCGGGGCGATAATAATCTTCGGTGCCGTTGGCTTCACCGCTGACGTGCTGGTGGTGCTCGCCTCAGTGGTGCTGGTGTACCAGGTGCTGCGGATTGAGAAGCGCTTCAGGAAGCTGAGCGCCGAGCTTGCGGAGGCAGGGGGGCGGGAGGTGTGCGTGAAGCTCAGGAACCTGAAGATATGCGCGGTGATGCAGCAGGAGGAGGAAGAGGAGGAGAAGAAGGAGCGCAGGAGGAGGCGTGAGGAGAAAACCCAGAGCACCTCCCTGCGTGACGTGGTGTCCATGCGCAGGGAGAGGCTTTAGAGCCGCAGCACTGGGGTGCCGTATCCGGGGGATGCGAGCACCTCACCGTCCTGGAAGACCAGCTCACCCCGCAGGAAGGTCATCTTCACCATGCCCCGCACCCTCCACCCCTCAAAGGGCGTGTGCCCGGCTCTGGTGTGCATCCTGTCGGCTCTGATAACCCACTCGGCTCTGGGGTCCACCACCACCAAGTCGGCGTGCTTGCCCCTCTCAATTCCGCCCTTGCTCTCCAGACCGAGAAGCTTGGCGGGCTTTGAGGAGTACGCCTCAACCAGGCGCTCCATGCTGAGCCTCCCGCGGCGCACCATGGTGAGCATGAGGGGAAGGGTGGTCTCAAGCCCGGGTATGCCCGGCAGCTCCCGGCTCTCGTGGGGGGCGTGGTCGCTGGCGATGCAGTGTATCCTGCGGTCCGCGAGGGCTCTCCAGAGGGCTGCGCAGTCCCTCTGGCTCCTGAGGGGAGGGTTCACCCTGACCCCGTGCTTCTCGGTGAGCAGCAGGTGGTGGGGTGTGACCTCGCAGGTGGCTCTGCCCAGCTTCTCTATGGATTCCGGGAGGGAGATGTGGCAGATGTGCACCCTCGCATGCTCTGCAATCTCGCCCACCTTCTCAACCGCAACCAGCTCCGCCCTCCTGCTCCTCCCCTCCTCCGCGATTACACCGGCATCCTCGGCATGCACCGCGCACAGCCTCGTGGAGCGGCACGCCTGCTCCAGCTCACCGTACCCCAGCTCACCCAAGCTTCCGTCCAAGTAAGCCTTTGCAATCGCACCCTCCAGCTCCCCGCCACTGCAGTTCTCCTTGGTAACTCCCAGGTAAGCCCAGAAGTCGCAGACCGCCCTCCTGCTGGCGAGGTGCAGCCTCCGCCTCAGAGCCCGCCTGGAGTCTATGGGGGGGGAGGTGTTGGGCATCTCAATGCAGGTGGTAACGCCTCCCGCGAGGGCTGCGGAGGTGCCGGAGGTTATGTCCTCCTTCCTGCTCTGGGTGAAGTCCCGCAGGTGCACGTGAATGTCCACCATGCCGGGGAGCACCAGCAGGTGCCTCAGGTTGATGCTCTCCCCCTCCGCTTTCAGGTGCCTGCCCACCTCGGCGATACGCCCGTCCTCTATCAGGATGCTGCCCTCCTGCACCCCGCGCTCCGTGCATATCCTTGCGTTCCTGAGCAGCATCCTCAGCCCTCAACCTGCACCCACTTGCCCTCGCCCTCCCAGAGGCGCACCCGGAGGGGGTGCTCCAGCCTGCTGCGCAGCTTCCTGAATATCTGGGTGCACAGGTTCTCGGCGCTGGGGTACTCCATGAGCTCGTTGAGCACGGCGTGGTCGTACTCCGCAAGCACCTCCCTGACCACCCTCCTGAGCTCGGCGAAGTCCATGAGTATGTTCCCCTCCAGCTCCCCCTCTATTACCACCTCCACCCTGTAGGTGTGCCCGTGCATGCGCCCGCAGCTCTCGTGGCCCGGCAGGTAGTGGGCGGCGTCAAAGTGCTCCCTTATCCCGAGCTTG
This sequence comes from Candidatus Hydrothermarchaeota archaeon, assembly GCA_015521945.1. Classification (GTDB taxonomy): domain Archaea; phylum Hydrothermarchaeota; class Hydrothermarchaeia; order Hydrothermarchaeales; family BMS3B; genus JAADFH01. The sequence continues at coordinate 269 of WANG01000115.1, read as the reverse complement.
AGCCTCATCACACACATCACCCCAGGTTAACCTTTGCCATGTTGCACAGAGGCAGCTCCGGAGGCATGTGCTGTAGGCGAGGGAGTTACCCTGCCTCAGGGCACCTCGCTGTGTCCATAGCCATCCAGACTCAGCAGCCACCTCCACATGGGTATGAACTTTACCCTGCCCTTTCTGCCGAACCACTTAACCTCGCGCTCATCCTCGTAGTCCCAGGTTATAACCTTTAACTCCCTGCACTTCAGCAGGTCTCCAGCCTTGAGCAGGGC
>WANG01000114.1 GCA_015521945.1 Candidatus Hydrothermarchaeota archaeon | reverse complement strand
TGTTCTGCTGAAGCATATCAAGCAGAGGAGTGAAAATCAGCCGCCGATTATATGTTTCCCCTTATTTGGACAGGTCCCTCTGCCCGTGCCCCTACTTAGAGGGGCACTCCACCTTTGAGAACCTCTTCACTATGCCCAGGGTGCTCACCACGTTCCTGTCCAGTCCCAGCTCATCCCATGGGTGCAGTCCGAGCGCCAGCCCCAGCACCTGGGTTATGTAGAGCACCGGCATCTCAAGCTTCCCGTGGTGCTTCTCAATCTCCGGCTGGGCAGCATCCAGGGAGTGGTGGCACAGGGGGCACGCCACAACCACCGCATCCGCCCCCCGCTGCTTTGCCTCATTCAGAATCTCGTAGCTGAGGCGGTGCATCTCCTCCGGGGAGCTCATCATCACCGGCGCGCCGCAGCACCTCACCTTTCTGGTGAAGGGCAGCACCGCCGCTCCTGCAGCCCTGCAAAGCACATCCATGGTGACGGGATCCACAGGGTCATCAAAGCTCCTCATACTCCCCGGCCTTGCAATGTAGCACCCGTAGTAGGTCACCACCTTCAGGCCCTCCAGGGGCACCTGCACAGCCTCGGCTATCCTCTCGGCGCCGATGTCCGTGGCGAGAACCTCAAGCAGGTGCTTCACCTGCACCTTCCCGGAGAGGCTGAGCCCCGTGCCCTCAAGCAGCCTCTCCACCTTCGCCCTTCCAGCCTCCTCCTCAAGGCTCTCACGCACATGCCTGAGGTTCTTGTAGCAGGCAGGGCATGGGGCAACCACATCCGCGCCACCCATCTCAGCCCTCGCCAGGTCCCTGGCTGGAAGCGCAAGCGCCAGAGCCTTGCTCACCGCATGCCCCGCAGAAGCACCGCAGCAGCTCCAGTCTGGAATCTCCTCAAGCTCAACCCCCAGGGCTCTGAGCACGCTCTTAGTGCTCAGGTCGTACTCCACAGCGCTCGCCTCAAGGGAGCATCCCGGGTAGTAGGCATACCTCTGGCTCATCCCTCAGCCTCCAGCTTCTCGGCGTTGGTGAACAGCCTCCTTACCTCCTCAATACCCTGCACCCGCTCCGCCTTCAGGGGCATCTTCCTGCTCCTCATCAGGGTTATGCCCATGGGCAGCATCCCCAGCAGGAAGCCCAGCTTCTCACCTATGCCCTCTCTGCTCCTCACCACCGTCTTCAGGATAAGCATGGGCTCAAACTGCCTCCCGTAGGTTGAGATGTTCTCCAGGAAGCTCTGGTAGAAGGCTGGTGCCCGCGGCCTGGCTGGAGTTATGCCATCCCTTATGGCGATGCTCCGCAGGGCAGCCATTATGTCGGTAATCCTCACGCCCCTGGGACACCGCACCTGGCACTGGTAGCACGAGGCGCACAGCCAGATGCTGTTGCTCGTCAGCACCCTGTCCCTCATCCCCAGATTCACCATCCTTATAATCTGCCTGGGAGTGTAGTCCATCTCCCCGGCGGTGGGGCACCCACCAGTGCACGTGCCGCACTGGTAGCACGCCTTTATGCTCTCACCGCCACCGGCCTCTATGACCTCCTGCGCTAAGGTCTTCAATGCAGTGCCTCCTTTGAGGAAGGGATTTGTCATTATTGTTCATTAATAACTATAAAAAGCTTTCCGGTATCGCGGGCTCACCCAGCACTAAGGGCCTGGCAAGGTGCCTCATGGCTCCCGGGGGCACCTGGTACACGCGCTCCTCAATGGTTCGCTCAACAGGCTCGGACACCCTGCGCTCCGCCCTTGTGCCGCACCTCCTGCACCTGTACCCCTGCCCCCTGCCGGCGCTCTTCATCCGCCTCCCGCACCTCCCGCACCTCGGGTTAACCTCCCGCCGTGTTATCAGCTCAATCACCTCAATCTTCTCCAGGTTCACCTGCATCCTCTCATTCACCCCCCCGTACACCCTCACTAAGTCCCCTGGAAGCAGCGCCCTCACCACCCTCCTGAACCCCTTGGTGGGCTCAAAGGCGGCGCAGGTTATCTCATCCCCGTGCTCATCCCTCAGCCTGAAGAACACGTGCCCCCCCTCTATCACCCTGGGCTCCGATGCCACCCTGCCCAGTAGCACCACCGAGCTCAGGGGCTCAACCTCGGCTATGCGCCCGACCTCCCGCAGGTGGGCATCTGTTGCCTGGTTGCTCACGTAAACCGCATGCAGCACCACTGGCTCAAGAGCGACCACCATCCCCGCCGCCTCCCTCACCACCTGCTCGCTCACCCCGCGGATTCCGAAGAGCACCGGGCACGGGGTGTGGGGGGTGATGAGCACCCTCCCCTCCTCATCCAGGTTGTTGAAGGTCAGGGGGTAGGTGAGGCGATTCATCCTCCTCACCGACTCCGTGCACACCCGCCTCGGGGTGCCCCAGCGCTCGGGGGAGCGGTAGGCGATGTACTCGTAGGTGCGCTCCCTCAGCTCCGCTCCGATGGCTGCAAGGGCGCCCACGATGCCCCTGCCGAGCTTGAACTTCACGTACTCGCCCCCATGCCGGTGCAGCACCTCCTCAGCCTCCCCTATGCCCACCACCCCGTGCAGGCACCGCCTGTAAAACTCCCTGAAGCTCTCCGGCACCTCCCCCTGCCAGAACACCACCCCCGGCGCTGTGCTGGGGCTGCGCATATCAGCCAGCTCCTCCACCGTGCGCAGGGTTATGCTCTTAACCACCTCCGGCCTGGAGGTGATGAGGCGCAGAGCCACGGCGGCGTTGCCCCTGGTCTTGTACTTTATGTTGGGGTTAAGGCGCACCAGCCTCGCCTCGGCTACCTCAGCCACACCCCCGAGGCGCTGCATGAGCACGGCGCCCAAGTAGGTGGTGCACATCCCCCTTTCAGAGTCGGTGTCGTCCAGACCCACGTGGAGCATCCTGAACATGTTCGCAGAGAAGTATTAAATGTAACGGGCGCACAGATTTATACGGGGTGGTAATGTGAAGATAATTGACGTTGAAGAGCACGCAAGGTTCAGCCAGGAAGACAGGCAGCTCAGCATACTCCACGACTCCCCGAGCTGGCGTGTGCTCACCTTCTGCTTTGAGCCCGGGCAGGAGCTGCCCGTTCACAGCCACGAGGCTGACAGCGAGGTCATGATACTGGTGCTCTCCGGGGAGGGAAGCTTCACCGACGGAGAGAAGGAGTACCCGGCAAAGCCCGGGAGCATGCTGCTCTCCGGGGTGAGCGAGCCCCACGGGGTGAAGGCAAAGACCAGGATGCAGGTTCTGGTGGCGATAGCTCCCCCGATTTAGCTACCTGAGGCTCTCAAGCACCTCCTCCACCGTACCCTCCGGCACGCCCGCCACCACGGAGTCCTCGTACACAGGTTTAGCCTCCCTGTAGAGCACCCCCGTGGCGAAGGGGTTGTAGGCGAGCTTAAGGGCTTCCTCCCTGCTCCTCCCCGGCTCCACCGGGTGCACCCTCTCCCTGAGCACCTCCCAGGTGTTGTTGAAGGCAACGCAGGGCTGGAGCACGTCTATGAAGGAGAACCCGCGGTGGGAGATGCCCTGGAGAATGAGCTCCGAGAGCTGCGCAACGTTGCCCGAGAACCCCCTGGCGACAAACCCGGCTCCCGAGGCGATGAGCAGGGCTGCTGGATTAAGGGGCTCCTCCGGAGCTCCACGCGGGGTGCTCTTACCCCTGAACCCCTTAGGGCTGGTGGCGGTGGCCTGTCCAGTGGTGAGGGCGTACACGGAGTTGTTGTGCACCACCAGGGTAACGTCGGTGTTCTTCCTCGCAGCATGAACGAGGTGGGCTATGCCCTCATTGTAGGCATCCCCATCCCCGGCGAAGCCAACGGGTATGAGCTCCCTGTTTGCCAGCTTTATCCCGGTGAGCACCGGGGGCACCCTCCCGTGGATGGTGTGGAAGCTGCTCGTGCCCACGTAGTCGGCTATCTTACCGTGGCACCCCACGCCGGAGACCACCACCACCCTCCTGGCATCCTCCCCGAGCCTCTCCAGCACCCTGATGAAGGCTCTCAGGATGCCGTAGTTCCCGCATCCGGGGCACCACACAATCTTCTGAGAAGTTCTGAGCCTCATAGCACCTCCTCCAGCCTTCTGGTGAGCTCCTCGGGGGTGAAGGGCCTGCCGTCCCACCTGCCAACCAGCTCAGCCTCCACGCACAGGTGCTCCCTCAGGAGGGAGCGCAGGGCGCCCGAGTAGTTGCACTCCACGCACACCACCCGCCTTCCCCTGAGGTGCTCAAGCTCCCTCGCAGGGAAGGGGGCGAGGTACCTCACCTGCACGCATCCCAGCCCCAGCTCCTCGCACGCCTCAGCCGCCGCGGGCACCGAGGAGCCCCAGGTAACAACCACATCCTCACCCTCGCACCACCACCTCAGGCTGCTTCCCCGCCTCTCCAGCTCCTCCGCCATAGCCTCCTCCTTCCTCATCCTCTTGGCGTACATCTCCCTGACCGTCTCCGCATCGTCAGCGGTAAACCCGGCTTCATCGTGCTCATTCCCCGTGACCTTCACCACCGCCTCTGGAGGGAAGGCGAGGGGGCTCACCCCCGATGGGGTAAGGGCGTACCTCCTGTACTCCCCCTCTCCCCTCCAGAGCTCCGGCTCCTCGGGGACAACCCCGGCAACATCAGGCTCGGCGGTGGTGGCGCTCTCGCACAGGTAGCGGTCCATAAGCAGCACCCCCGGCACCTGGAAGCGCCACACCAGGTTTAGAAGCTCCCCCGCCAAGTAGAAGGCATCCTCGGCATCCGCGGGGGATGCAACCAGCCTCGGGAACTCCCCGTGACCCGCGTGGAGCACGAACCTGAGGTCCTGCTGGGCGTGGTAGGTGGGCACACCCGTGCTCGGAGCCGCCCGCTGCGCCTCAATGAAAAGCACAGGCAGCTCAGCCATGCCCAGCATGCTGAAAGCCTCCTGCATCAGCGCAAACCCCCCGCCGGAGGTGCCCACCATCACCCTTCCCCCCGCGAAGGCTGTGCCCGCCGCCATTACCGCCACTGCAATCTCGTTCTCAGGCTGCACCACCGTAACCCCCAGCTTCTCCCCCACACCCGCGAGGAAGTGGAGCACCTGGGTGGAGGGTGTCATGGGGTAGGCGTAGTAGTACCGCAGCCCGGCTTTTACAGCCCCCAGGGCAGCCGCCTGATTGCCCGTGAGCACAGGCTTTGGCCTCTCCCCCGTGGAGCCAGCCTCGCGCACCCTGGGAAGCTCCCGGGAGGCGTAGGAGTACCCCGCCTCCGCAAGCCTCACATCCACCTCAGCTTTCCTGCCGTACAGGTCCCTGTAGAGCTGCCTGAGCACCTCAAGCTCCAGCCCGTACACCCAGCACACCACCCCAAGAGCGGCGGCATTCCTGAATATCTCAGGAGCACCCTCCGCCTCCGCGAACTCCTTCATTGGCACCCCGTACCCCGAGTCCAGGGTGAACATGGAGGAATCGTAAACCACCAGCCGCGCACCTCCATGAAGCGCATCCTCCCGCAGCGCCACCAGAAGCTCCTCCTCCGAGGAGTGCGCACCCACGCGGGAATCGCTCACCCTCACCACAGCCGCGTTGTACCCGCCCCTTATCAGGGACTGGTACTCAAAGTGGGCAAACACGTGGTACCCGTGCCTGGCGAAGAGCTTGGCAGCCACGGTACCCGCGCCCCTTATCCCGTCCCCCGCCATCCCGGAGATTCTAAAGCAGAAATCCATCCTACCCCCTCATATAACTCCCTTGACTATAAACCTCAGCCTCGGCTTCACCCTCGCCTTAACCCCCGTCCTCTTTGAAATCTCCTCCTCCGCACCCCTCGCCAGCTCCTCCACCTCCCCCTTAACCCGCGCCTCAAGCTCGGGGTCGGAGCGCCTGAGAATCCCCCCGGGGTACTCAACGGTAACATCCAGGGTGTACACCACCTCGCTCCCCCCTATCTCGGTGCTCACCCTTACCCGGCACCCCACCACCTTCTCAATGCTGGACACCTGCGCCTCAATCACCTCCCTGAGCCCCTCCCCGATGTCCCTGTAGGTGTCCTCATCCTTGAGCATCACCTCGGGGTAGGTGTCCCTCAGCTTCTCAAACTCCTCCCTCTCAACCTCAAAAACCCTAACCGTGGGGTTCTTCTTCAGGTCCTCCATTATCATGGTGTAGGCTCTGTTGCTGAAGTGCTCCTCATCCTCAGCCACCCTGTAGGCACCCACTACCCTCCCGTTCTCAACCAGCAGGTACCCGGTGGGGGACCTGCGGTGCTCAAACTCCACCTTGAGGTACCCGCACTCAAGCTCCAGAATGCTCTCCAGGAACGCCTCCTCCCCCCTGAAGCTCCTCACCTCCCTGCCCTCGGGGATGATGATGGAGCGTGATATGAAGCTGCGGATTATGCTCCTTATCTCCTCCTCAGATGGCTCCTTGAGTCTGTACTTCTTGAGGATAGCCTCTCTTGACATTTCAGGCTCAGATATTACCTCGTAAACGTCAAGAATTGCACTGTCTTCCTCAAGCAGCTTCATGTAGTCCCCCTCCGCACCTATCATCTTGCCGTCCCTGTACTCTATGATGGTCTTGCCGCAACCCTTCCCGAAGGCAACCACGATTGCGTGCCTGTACTTCCCGGAGATTTCAGCCAGGTCCTCCGCAACGCTGGTGCTTTTTATGGTGTCTGTTTTTACAACGGTGTACTCCACCCCCCTTATCATGAGGGTCTTCTTGAGGTCGTAAACCGCAATGGTCATCTTCCTCTTTTCCTGGAGCGCCTCGGGATCGCCGCTTACGACTTTGCCGCGCTTTAGAACCAGGGTGAGTTTTCCATCGGTGGCTTTTACGAGGTGGTTTTCTGAAAGGCTGAGCAGGTCGTTGATGTCCACCTCCCCTCTGTAAACCCTGGATGGTTTCATGTTGCACTCGTGATAAAATAACATCTAAAATATTACCTTTAATGCCTCTCCCCTAACATGTTCGGAATAAGGGTTAATACCTGCCATGGTGTTATTCTGTAATGGAGGTGAGAGGTATGGCTAAGCCGGAGGTTGATCAGGCTGCATGCGTCGGGTGCGGAACGTGTGAGGCGATGTGTCCCGAGTGTTTTGAGGTAAGGGATGACGGGAAGAGCTGGGTTATATGTGAGGACTGCGATAAGTGCGAGGAGGTGGCGGAGGCGTGCCCTGTGCAGGCGATTTCGTGTGAGTAGCCCCCCGAGTGAAGGGATGGTGGAAGGGTGGAGGTTTACTTAGCTTCCGTGTGGGTGCACCTGGTGGCTGTTATGCTGTGGCTGGGGGGGATGCTGTTCCTGACGGTGGTGCTGGTGCCTGTGCTGAGGGGGGTGGATAGCCGGCTGCGTGCACACCTGGTGGATGCGGCGGGAGTGAGGTTCCGAACGGTGGGATGGATATGCCTGGGGTTGCTTGTGCTTACAGGGGCTGTTAATGTGGTGTACAGGGGGTACTCTCTGAGGAGCCCGCTGCTTGCTGCTAAGCTGGTGCTGGTGGGGGTTATTCTGGTGCTGAGCTTTCTGCATGATTTTGTTGTGGGACCGAGGGCGACGGAGGCGATGAAGATGGGAAGGGAGGAGGGGGAGAGGCTGAGGAGGGTTTCTTCGGCTATAGGGAGGGTGAACATGGTGCTTGGGCTGGTGGTGGTGGCGCTGGGGGTTATGCTGGTGAGGGGGTACTGAGAGTGCAGTCGTGGGTGATGGGGTGCTGATGCTTTTCGGTTTTCTGTTCAATTTAAACGTATCTTTGCCTGAGTCCGTGTATGCAATATGCATACAATCTGATCATTGCTTATGGGCCAACTTAAGAGACGTATAACTTTCCAAAAGCCATATAGGCTCTTTTTTCTTGTTTACAACCTGAGCATTTGTAATAGTATCCCCCAAGTGCGTAGTAACTAAACACCATCGGTATCTTACACTTCTCACGCCATATGTTCAGGTTTTCTATATATATCTACCTCATTTCTTTTTTACTTTCAATCCTACCTTAGGTCTGATTCTGACCCACAGAGGGTTATAA